>JBMOIK010000009.1:0-29213 GCA_049317365.1 Rectinemataceae bacterium
GTTCCGCGTCGGAACGATACACTGAATTACGCTGGATACACGAGGTCTGAATTTAGATAACCCGGGTCTGCTTTAGCCAAATCACAGGCAATCCTGATAAGGTATCCAGCAAAGATAGCTGGCCTATTGGAATTGAATAGCGAGGTCTTTCCTACAAGGTCGACGGTATTCGTGCGGTTGAATAGCAGGTCTCCGGACTTCAAGAGATATCGCTCAATCTCCTCATGATTGCTTGAGAAGACCAAATCGGTCCAATCTATCTTCCCATCCTGAAGATTCCCCATTCGCAGCACGGGGACTGTTCCACTAGCATGTGATTTTGCAGAAGAGCCATATTGAAGAGAGGAAACAAGCTCCCCCAGCCTCTTCACCTCCCACTCCCCGCTGAACCCCGGCAAGCGCCGCTTCCCGGTCAGGAGCTCCTGCATGGCGGCCTGCTTGAGGTCCCGTTTCTTGGCGATGAGGGCTTCGATCTTGGCGATGAGGGCATCGACATCGGAGAGGGCGGCGGCGATGGCGCGTTGTTCGGGGAGGGGGGGGAGGGGAAGTACATACTCAGCCAACTCCGCTCGATTGATCTTCGGCATGCCGCTCCGAATGGAGACAGACTCGGCGTACGTTGAAAAATCATGTCCAAGAATAATGGCAAGAACAAAGCCTGGAATTGTGCCATCAACCGGAACAAGGGGATACATATCAGCACTACACAAACCGGGGAAATCAGCCAATATTGCTTTTCTCAAGTACGGGCGAATCTTGCTATAGACTACGTTTCCAGGGTTGAAGAGGTACTTCCCGCTTATCGCGTTCTGCTCGCTCGCGGTCCGCTTTTCAATGAGCACACCGGTTTCGCGCTGTACATGATCTGGTGCTACGAGAATCATTTCTGAGTACGGCTTTGTTCTGGGATCGACTTGGCCTTTGGCAATATCAACTATCGATAATAGCGGCTTGGCTTCCCAATCCTTGGGTATCACCCCAACCTCAGTCTGCTTGTACCCCGCCGGAATCTTCATACATCATTCCCTTTCATGCGCGGGCATCCTCGATCGCCGCGATGAAGTGCCTGAAGCTTTCTGAGCGGTTGCGCCTGGCGTCGATATGGGTTCCGATGGCCCGCGCGGCCTCGATCTTGCGCAGTCCGCCCGAGAAGTAGCCGGCTTTGCGCGCTATGCGCTCGAAAGCCTCCCAGGTCCCGCCGCGTATCTCATCGGGCCAACGGTACGGCGCCTGCTCGGGAATCGTCGCGGGAAGCCGGGGATAGGCCCTGCGTGCCCCTTCCCAGTCGCCGAAGTACCAAGCCTCGAGTTCTTCGATGGCGATACAGCTGGCTAGGCGCCAAGCACCGCTGGATGCCCCTCGATGCGTAGGGAAATCGGCCTCGGCGGCCATGGCGTCGATCAACTCTTTCAAGCTCCGGCAATCCTCGTTATCCCGATCGACGAGGACAAAGATTCGGTGGTCCTCCGGCAGCCAGCTACGATAGGCCTTGAGTCTGGGCTTCAGCTTGCGAAGTAGGTCGCCCTTCCCTCGAAAAGGATGAGCTTCGTAACTCATGGATGCCGGGAGGATGCCGGGCAGTGCGGCGCGGAGAAAGGCTTCCATCGACTCCTCTTCGAGGAGGAAGATCAGGCGCGTGGCCCTGCTCACCTCGGGATCACCTGTGCTGAGGCTGGGCCCCCCTGGTTGACGAGGGGGTCACCGACGCCCAGCTGCCCTTCCATCCAGAGCTCTCCGAGGAGGGCGCCGTTCGCGCAAAATTCGGGAACGCCCCTGATTTCGGAGGCTCGAACGGTCTTCGTGTATCCGGCCTCATCGCGCCAGAGGACGCGCAGTTCCTCGGGCCTAAGCGAATTGAGGAAGAAAGGCGAGTGCGTGGTCGTGAAAATCTGTGTCCGCTCTGAGGCCGCGCGGCACTCCTCGGCGAGTTCCGGGAGGAGTCGTGGATGGAGAAAATTCTCGGGCTCCTCGATGCCGATGAAGGGGGGCGGCGAGGGATCGAGGAGGACGATGAGATACGCGAGCATCTTGAGGGTGCCGTCGGAGCTGTACTTGGCGAGGGTGGGCATTTCGAAGGGCGCGTCCTTGAGCTGGAGGAGGAGCCGACCATCGCTCATGATGTCAGCCTGCACCCGCTCGAAGCGGGGGATGCGCTCCCGTAGGACCTGTTCAATTTGCTCGAGCCGTTTCGGCTGCCGCTCCTTCAAGTACTGGATTACATTGGGCAGGTTGTCCCCATTCCTCGAGAGCCGCTCCAAGGGGCCAGCCTCGGTTAAGGAACGGGCGTTCTCCGCCGAGAGGTAGGACACATACCAGCCGCTGATGAACTCCCGGAGCGCCACGACACGAGGATGCTCCGCAAGTTGTCCCAGGGTGTTGACCGCCAGCACATCGGCGGACTTGAGGGGCACCGGGATCCGGTGATCCGACTCGTCGGGCGCTTCCCCGCTCGCCACCTCGCCCTTACCCAACCGGTAATCGAGGAAGCGGAAGGGCTTTCCGTTGGACCCACGCCGCCACTGTAGCCATTCCTCGACGACCTCCGGAGCGCCATCCTTCTCGTCAACGGCGAGATGGTAGGTTACGATCGGAAGACCCGGCTCCTGATACTTGAGCTCGATGGTCACCGGCCCCTCGCAACCGCGGGTCTTGAGCTCCCTGGCGCGGCCGCGCTTGTCCCAGGCTCGGCGCAGGCCAAGCTCGAAGGCCTCGGCCAGGAAGGCGAATACGTCAAATACGGTGCTCTTGCCGCTCCCATTGGGCCCGAGTAGCACGGTGAAGGGAGTGAGATCACGTAGTTCGACATCCTTGAGCGACCTATAGTTCATCACCTTGAGGTAGGTGATTCGCGCCATTTTTTTCCTATCGCCCATCGATCCCTCCGGTAGCGCCTGATTCTTCGGTCAAGCGATTATATACGTCCACGGTCCTGGATATCACTTCCATGCGAACCCCATTTTCTTGAGCTGCTCACCCACCCTCGCCTGCAGGGCCTCAAGCTCCTCCGCGATCTTCGGCATCGGCTCCGCATAGCGCTCCGCAAGGTCACGAATGCGCTTGGTAAGGGCCTGGCTCACACGGTCCACCTCGCCCTGGATGCGGGCCTCGATGCTCGCCAGCCACTTGTCGTTCACGACGAGGACCTTCACCTCATCCGCGCCGAGGGATGCGTAGCGCTTGAGGACGAGGGTCTCGAGGGCCTTCTCGGCTTCTTTCACCTTCTTGCCAGCCGCTCCTTCTTCCTCGATCAGGGCTTGATGCGCCTCGAGAGCCTTCCGCTCTTCGATAGCGCCCCTGTCCTTGGCAATTTCCTTCAGGCGATCCTTCACGCTCTTCGCGGTGATCCTGCCCTTGTCGTTCCGCGCTTCGGCGAGGAGGCCTTCCTCGCCGCCCTGCTCTTCCTCAGCTTCCTCGATGCGCCGTGAGAGGGCGTCGCGCTCCGCTTCCAGGGCTTCGAGAGCGGCCTTCTCCTTGGGGAAATAGCTCTTTACAACCAATTGTGATGGAATTAGTTCGGTATTGGGCTTGCCCTCGACGAGGGGCGCCCAGCCTTCGACCGCGAGCATCCAGACATCGTCCTGCATGCTCTCCTCCCAGTAGTCCATGAGCTGCTGATAGAGGTCGTAGGCGTCGAGGAGGGGCGCCTTCTCGAAGGCGGCAAGGAGGCTCTCCGAAAGCCCGTCGATGAGGGCCTTGGGGCGATCGCCGACCTTCACGCCGCGGAGGGCGGGAAGCTGGCTCGTCATCCAGCCTTCGAAGATAGCGCGCATCGTAGTCTGAAAGGCAGTGAACTCGGGGTGGCCGAAGATACTCACCTTGATCTTGGCGGGCTCGACGCGCATCTGGCTGTAGCCTGGCCGGAGGGGCGCGTAGAGTTCCGCGCGGAGGCCTGGGAAGACCTTCCAGTAGTCACCCAGGGCCTCGATATCGCGCTCGGGGATGCCGCCCAAGAGGTGAGCCTCGATGTCCTGGAGGTCCTCGCTCTCGGCCGAGTCGATGTAGCGCGGGAGATTGAGGTTGAAGTCGTTCTTCGCTATCTCTTCCATCGGCACGAGGCGGGAGTAGCACGGGCAGTCGACCTGGCGATTGAAGGTATCGACGATGCGGTGCATGTCCTGGGCGCGGAGGCGGTTCTTGTTGCCGTCCTTCAAGAAGCCCTTGCTCGCGTCGACGAGGAAGACGCCTGTCCTGGTCGCGGCTCCCGCCTTGTCGAGGACGAGGATGCAGGCGGGAATGCCCGTGCCGTAGAAGAGGTTGGCCGGCAGGCCGATGATGCCCTTCAGGTAGCCGCGCTCGAGGATCCTCTTCCTAATTGCACCCTCAGCCCCGCCGCGGAAGAGAACGCCGTGGGGGAGAATGACGGCCGCCTTGCCCCTGCTCTTCAGGCTCGCGAGCATGTGGAGGAGGAAGGCATAGTCGCCGTTTTTCTCGGGCGGGACGCCGAGCTCGAAGCGACCAAATAGGTCATTATCCGGGTCGAGACCGCTCGTCCAGTTCTTATTGGAGAAGGGGGGATTGGCGACGAGGAAATCGAAGGTCTTGAGCCGCGTGGCGTCGCTCTCGTCCTTCCAGTGGGGCTTGGTGAGGCTGTTGTCCTGCCAGATCTCGGCGGTGGGGCAGTCATGGAGGACCATGTTCATGCGGGCCAGGGCGCTCGTGGCGTTGTCCATCTCCTGGCCGTAGAGGGCGAGGTCGAAGCCTGTCCTGCCCTTGGCCTCATCGTGGGCCTTCAAAAGAAGGGAGCCCGAGCCGCAGGTGGGGTCATAAATGCTCATGCCGGCGTCCCGCGCCTGTCCGAGGCCGATCACCCTCGACATGATGCGCGAGACCTCGGCGGGGGTGTAGAACTGGCCCTTGCTCTTGCCCGACTCGGTGGCGAAGTGGCGCATGAGGTACTCGTAGGCGTCGCCGAGAAGGTCATCGCCCTCAGCCCGGTTCTGCCCGAAGTCGAGTCCCTCGAAGATAGCTACGAGCTTGGTCAGCCGGTCCACCATCTCCTTGCCCTTGCCAAGCCGGTCCTCGTCGTTGAAGTCGGCGACGTTGATGGCGCCCTTCAGGTTCTCGTTGGCGTCCGCGAGGCGACCGATGATCTTGTTGATCCTGTCGCCGATCTCCTTGTCGTTCTTGGCCGCCACCATGTCGGCGAAGCCGCCCCCCTTGGGCACCTCGATGAGGCCCTCCGGGTCGGAGGCGTAACGGTCGGAGACGTACTTCATGAAGAGGAGAACGAGGACATAGTCCTTGTACTGGCTCGCGTCCATCCCACCCCGAAGCTCGTCGCAGGACTTCCAGAGGGAGGAGTAGAGTTCGGATTTCTTCAGGGGCATGGGGACCTCGCTAGCGTGGTTGATTGCATATTCGGGTCATCAAGCGCATGGCAGATAATATCATGGTTTTCCCGTCGGGGACGTCCATGGGCGGCCATGGAATTTCAGGATCGCCGAGTCCTTCGCGTTCCTACCTGACACGGGCAGGGTCATCTGAAAAAAGCGGGATTCGGTAGTGCCATTAAGGAAGCCAAACGCCAGGTCCCGACGAGTATAGAAGGTGCCTACGTACAGAATCTGCCTAGTTTTCCGCCTCAGAAATAGCATGCCATAAAAGCTGCGTAGCGTACCAAGGCATAGGCATTCTGAATATCACGGGTCACTACTGCGAGGGCAATCCAAACGCGGTGCATGCCCCGATGACGGCAGACAGGATGGGTTCCTTCAGCTCGGCGACCGCCTGCTGGCGGATCGATTCCGCTGTGAGCTTCTCTTTCAGGACCGAGAAGGCCAGTTCCGATCCGTCCACATCCATGACGAGGGCCTTGTCTCCATCCTCCGCAGGATCCCAGGCCGGCCAGAGCGGAAGCGGGGAGCCCGTGTAATTGTTGGGGTCGCCCGTTCGAGCGAAGGCGGCCAGGTATCTCAGATCGGCGTCGATCAGCCTGTCCCTGCCGGGCCTGTTCTGTGCCGTGTAGTAGTTGCCGGTAATAAAGGCGACGGAGCTCGTGTCGGTGCCAAGGAAAAACGGCACTTCGATGGAGTGAAAGGCGCCGAGCCGCTGGCCCATGTCGCCAGGGAGGGGGCTTATGCCCTGGGCATTTGGACTGCCCCAGTCGAAGCGATACGCGTACACGGCGGGATGGGCCGGCAGGGCTGTCATGGCGGCCGCCACCGAGTCCACGCCCCGGTAGCGCCAGGTCATGGTGACGAATTTCGACAGGGCCTGATAGAGCGCTGCGTCCGATCGGAAGCTGTTGTCCGCTCGGGCGTTGAGAAAGAGCTTCCACTCGTCCTTATTGCTCCCGATGATCACCGGTACCTTGTTGGGGTAGCTTCCGTCGAAGAGGCTCGCGAATCCGTCCTTGGGAAGGACGTAGCCATCGGCATAGATCGCGGGGTGGTTCGACATTCCCAAACCCGCCGAACTTTTGCCCTGGACGGCGAGGAACTCGCGTGCCGGAAGGGCCATGAGAAAAGACCGGTGCTCGGCAAAGCTCATGCCATCCAACACGGCGTCGGCAGCCTGCGTGTCCTTGGCCCTTCCCTGGCGCAGGAGGAGCCTGCGTTCAATGTCGCGGCTGGCGGCATCCGCTACCTCGAGGCTCTGGATCGCGGTCATCCCGCTTTCAATGACGGCCCGCTGGAAGAGGCCTTCTGCCAGGGGCGAAATGAGGAGCGAGAGGATGTTGAAGGCGCCGGCGGACTCTCCGGCCAGGGTGACCCTTTCCGGATCTCCTCCGAATGCTGCGATGTTCTGACGAACCCATTTCAGGGCCTGGATGATATCCAGCGTACCGTAGTTGCCCGAAGCATCCTCCGGGGATTCGCCTTCGGCCAACTGGGGAGAATGGAACCACCCAAAGACGCCCAGCCGGTAGTTGATCGATACGTACACCATGTTTCCGGCCGAAGCGACGACCTGGCCGTGGTAGTCGGCGTAGGAGGAGGTCCCGATGGAATTCCCGCCTCCATGGACGAAAACGTAGACCGGCAATGTGACCTCGGCGCTTTGCGGGCGCCAGATGTTCAGGTAGAGGCAGTCTTCTGATCCCATGGGGCCGATAAAGGGGACAGACTGGAGGGCCTGGTTCCCGAAGCTGTCGGCGACGCGGACCCCATCCCAGGGAAGGGGCGGCCGGGGCGCCTTCCACCGCAGCTCCCCCACCGGCGGCCGTGCGTAGGGTACGCCCTTCCAGACCCAGGTGTTTCGGCTGTCCTCCACAGCCCTGATGGCGCCATATTCGGAATGGACAAGCTGCGAACCCGTCCACGCGCCGACTTCGAAGGCGGAGGAAGCCGGCCTGGGTTGGGAGGCACAGCCCGCGAGGGCAAGGAGAACCGAAACGGCGGCGCAAGGGAAGAAAGCACGATTTCTGCTGGGCATAGGCAACAGTAGGTGTCAGGGGACGCCCTGTCAATTGAAGGCGTCGTCCCTGTGGGGCCAAGCCGCAAGGCCTGGCGATGCTCACCACAAGAAATCCGGCCGGTCAGATAGCCTGAGACGGAAAATCGTTCCGGCACGCCTCCTGAGATGCCAATAGTGCAGAGGACAAGACGACCTGCCCCTGGCCGAGGTCGCGACCCTCCCGGGCCGACCCGGGGGGACAGTAAAGTACCAATTGCATTTATTACGGGAAGGCTCGAGGAGGCTTTTTCCCGGCTGAGTGCGCCTCGAGGCGGCTCCCTCCCATAAATAGAGCAGCGACCAGGGCTGCAGCCGCGAAACCGGAGGCGACAAGGAACACCGCCTGGAGCGAGGCGCTGAAGGCCATCGGCCCCTCTCCGCGGGCTCGGAGGCCAGCGTTGAGCAGCATTCCGAGGAGGCTGACCCCGAAGGTGCTCCCCACCGAGCGAAAGAAAGCATTGGTCGAGGTTGCCACGCCACGGTGGCCAGGCTCGCTGAATTCCTGGGCAGCCGTCGTCAGGGTCGGTCCGAGGATGCCCTGGCCCAGGCCAGAAGTGCCCAAGCCCATCGCCAGAAGCGGGAAGCCCGTTCCGCTTCCCATTGTGGAAAAGAAAAGGAAGGAGCCGACCATGAGGCAGAGGCCGATGACGGTGAGAACCCTGAAGCTGAGCCTGGTCATGAGGAGCCCCGCGACAATGCTCCCAAGGCCCATGCCCAGCATCATGGGAATCAGGAGGGCTCCGGAGACCGAGGGGCTCGCTCCGAGGACTGTCTGGGCGAAGAGGGGCAGGTAGCTGATGCTCCCGAACATGCCGAGGCCGAAGAGGAGGGCGACCATGCTGACAAGGACGAAGGAAGCATTGCCGAAGAGCCCCAGGGGCAGCATGGGCCTGGTCGATCGCCTCTCGATGCGGACAAAGAGGCCGAGAAGGATGCATCCAATTACTACGAGAAAGAGGACAGGGAGAAGATTCGGGACATGGGTCTTTCCGCCTGTGACCGTCGACAGGAGGAAGGCGATCATCGCACTTATGAAGACCAGTGCTCCCGCGACATCGACCTGCGGCCTCCGCTCCGTACGCTTTTCCGCAAGCCCGCTCCAGATCAGTATGACAGCGGCGACGCCTAAGGGCAGGTTCATGAAAAAGGCCCAGTGCCAGCCGAGCTTTTCGGTCACAAGGCCTCCGAGGGGCGGGCCCGCGAGGCTTGCCAGGGTGAGGACCGCAGCGAAGAGCCCCTGCATTTTGCCCCTCCGTTCCGGGGGGAAGATATCGGCGATGATGGTGAAGGCCAGCGGCATGAGTGCGCCTGCGCCGAGGCCCTGAAGGGCCCTCGCGAGGATGAGCCCGACCATCGAAGCCGAGAGTCCCGCGGCCACCGAGCCTCCGAGGAAGAGGGCCATGCCGAGGAGGTAGACGCGCCTTCGCCCGAAGATATCGGCAAGGCTCCCGAACACCGGCGTCGAGGCGGTCTCCAAAAGCATGTAGGCTGCAAAGACCCAACTATAAAGATCGAGGCCGCCGAGGCTCCGGGCGATGGTGGGCATGGCCGTGGTGACGATGGTCTGGTCGAGGGCGGCCAAAAGGAGTCCGAGGAGGAGTCCGGCGCTGACGAGAGCTGGCCTGGTTTTTCCGGCTTCGCGCCCGAGGGGAGCGCTGGGTGGGAGTCGTGCCTCCATTTCGATCTAGCTCCTTCGGGCCCTGGAAATGGCTTCGATGGCCTCCACTGCCCGCGCGACACCGTCCTCGGAGCGGATGCGCTCGCCGAGGGCTGCGGCGCGGCTCCGTATTCCTGCGTCCGTGAGCGCAGTCGTGAGGGAAGAGGCGAGGGCCTCCGCCGAAAGGCGCCGTCGAGGGAGGGGCCTCGGACCGACGCCAAGGCGTGCCGTGAGCAGGCCCCAGAAGGCCTGGTCGCCGTGGAAGGGCACAATAAGGGAGGGTAGCCCTGCGCGGTATCCGGCCGCCGTCGTGCCTCCTCCACCGTGGTGGACTACGGCAGCCATGCGCGGGAAGAGCCAGGAATGGGGCGTCGACTCGATCATGTGGACGCTCGCCGGGAGCTCCTTCGATGCCATGCCTCCCCAACCCGAGAAGACGATTCCACGATGGCCGCTGAGTTCCAGGGCCTTGAGCACGAGCTTCGCGGTCTCCTCAGGGCTCTCGTTGCTCATGCTGCCAAAGCCGATGTAGACCGGCGCGGGACCGCTGGCGAGAAAGCGTTCAAGGTCGTCTGGGGCCTTCCATTCCGCTGACTCGTCGAGGAACCAATAGCCGGTCAGGTAAACGGAACTCGCGCTCCACTCCTTGGGCCGCGGGATCACGGAGGGACTGATGCCATAGAGCGCCGGTTCGTTCCGGAGCCTCTTCCAGGGGCCGCCGGCAGGGAAGGGCATACTACCGAGTCTGGTAGTAAGGCCGAGGGTCTCGGTACGGACGATCTTGTCGGCAGGGGCGTAGGCCATCCAGATCGCCTGGCGAGTTATGAAGTGGGACAGACTGCGAAGCGGGCCCGCAGGGAGCCGCGGCAGGAGGGCTCCCGAGAAATCCCCCGTCGATGTGAGGGGGACATTGTAGGCCTGAAGGAACTGGATTCCGAGCTTTTCGGCTATCGACATCGCGATGAATATTCCCGAAAAGCCTGCGATGATCAGCTCGCTGCCCCGCGAAGCCTCGAGGGCCTGCTCGGCCATTATTTTCGAGGCAGCCTTAAACTGCCTGGCAAAATGCGCCATGGTAGTGACGGGGTTCCCCCGCTCGAGCACTTTCCGCATCGCGCTTTCCTCGATCATGGCCTGCATGTCCAGCGGGATAGCATGGAAGTCCAGGCCGTAGGGCGCGACAAGCCCGGCGTAGGTCTGGTTTGAGATCAGTGTGATCGTGTGGCCTGCGTCTTTGAGGCCCTTGCCGAGGGCAAGGTAGGGCTGGATGTCCCCCCTGCTCCCGGGGGCGAGAATGGCGATGCGCATTGCTTCTCCAGTATGACCATCCGGTCATGTGACTTGTCGGTCACAAGCTACCTACAAGCTTCGATACAGTCAAGGGGCGGGTGACTGACCATTGTTGCTTGAATCACCTCGACCCCCATATTATAATGGATGTTATATAGGAGCTCAGAATGCTCATGCTCAAGGTTACGACTGTCGGATCCTCGGCTGGATTTATCCTGAACAAGGAAGCACTGGCCCATCTCAAGATCAAGAAAGGCGATACGGTCTTCCTGACCGAGGCGCCGGATGGGGGGTACCGGCTCACTCCCTACGACCCCGATTTCGAGCGGCAGATCAGGCTGGCTGAAAACATCATGCACGACGATCGAGAGATCTTGAGGGTCTTGGCAACGTGAGAACGTGGCGCGGGATAGGTATCGACCTCGTACTCGCCATCCACGATCGGCAGCTTGCGGAACATGGCGGGCTGGACGGAATCCGTGATCGTGGCTTGATCGAGTCGGCCTTGGCCAAGCCGAGAAACCTCGCCGTCTACAGTCAGCCGGACCTGGCTGACCTTGCCGCTTCCTACGCCTTTGGCCTTGCGAAGAATCATGCCTTCATTGACGGAAACAAAAGAACGGCCTGGGTGGTTGCGCGCGTATTCCTTGCCGACAACGGCTCTAGCCTTCAGACCAACGCGGCGGACGCGATCAGGACGGTGGAATCGCTGGCTGGTGGAACACTCGACGAAAGCGGGCTCGCACTCTGGTTCCGAAGCCATCTGGCCAAGGGTTCATGATCGAAGCAGAGTCGGCTGTCCGCCCTGATCTTCATTGTGCGCAGCAACAGGCTTCGATACAATCAAGAGTAAAGTGACCAAGCGGTCACTGCCTTGACAGGCGCTGCAGGCACGAGCAAGATCGTACAGAGGAAAGAAATGCCGAAAGAAACCTTCCTGAACCTGGCAGAGGCCAAGAGAGATTCGTTCCTCGAGGCGGCCCTCCATGAGTTCGCCACGAACGAGTACCGGGCGGCATCGGTATCCCGGATAGTCGCCAAACTGGGCATCGCCAAGGGCAGCGTCTACCAGTATTTCGCCGACAAGAAAGACCTCTACGCCTACCTCCTCGAACTCGCAGCCACCAGAAAACAGGCGTGGATGGTCAAGAAGCAGGGCGCCTCGGGCGCGGCCCCCGACTTCTTCGCCAGGCACCGGAACCTCATCCTGGCCAGCGTCGATTTCGACCTCAGAAACCCGAACTACAGCCTTCTTATGGTCAACGCGATGAAGGAGAGTCCCGGCACGGAGGCTGGCCTGGTCGTCGCGCAGACCAGACAGCTGACACTCGATTTTCTCAGGGCCCTGGTAGAGGAGGGGCGGTCAAAAGGAGAACTTCGTGATGACATTGACGAACTCCTCGTCGCCCAGCTGGTGAATGCTGCCAGCCTTTCAGTCGGCAGCTACATGGAAACGAAGTATGGATTCTCCATCGTCGAGCGCCTGGGCAAGGCGGAGGCCTCCCTGCCCTTCGGCGACAAGGACCTCGAGAAGGCGGTCGACGACCTGGTCGAGCTTTTGCAGCATGGGATCCACAAGCCGGCCGACCGCATGACTCCTGTCCCGCCAGGTTTCGCATGAACGTGGCCTAATTCTGCTTTCCGCTGATGATCCCCATCAGGGTCGGTTTTCGCACGGTGATAGCCTTCTCGGGGCAGGAGTCGACGCACTTGCCGCACTTGATGCACAGGGAGGCTTCGATGACGGGCCGGTCAGAGACGAGATTGAGGAGGGCGGGGGGAATGGCTCCGCCGGAAACCGCCACGTGAAGGAACTAGCCAGACACGGACCCTTCCAGTGCGCTCTTGCCAGCGATAGTATGGAGGGATGACTACCTTTATGCCCATCAAGCTCGGCTTCGTGAACGCCTACCTCCTGCCTGCCGGCGACGGCTTTGTCCTGGTCGACTCAGGCATGTCCGGCAAAAGGGCGGAGCTGGAGACGGCCCTGAAGGCTGCGGGTTGCAGCCCTGGCAGCCTGCGTCTTGTGGTGCTGACCCATCCCGACTATGACCACACGGGCAACTGCCTCTGGCTCCGCGATGTGTGGAAGGCGAAGATCGCCATCCACGAGGCGGACGCCGAGGCTCTTGAAACAGGGGTCATGCTTCCGCGGCGGGGTATCGGAGCAGTCATGAAGGTCTTTGTGGGACTGACCTCTCTCGTTCGGAGCGCGAATCCGGGCTGCCCGGTCGACCTGCGCCTTACAGAGGGTCAGACCCTCGCTGACTGGGGCCTCGACGCTACGGTCTACCACCTTCCCGGCCATACGCGTGGCTCGATCGGCATCCTCTCTAGCAAGGATTTTTTCGCAGGGGACCTTGTGGCGAACTGGAAGAAGCCAGGGACGGCCTTTCTTGCGGAGAGCTTCGAGGACTACCGTGCCTCGCTGGCGCGTGTACGGAAAATCGTGCCGGCCGACGGAAGGGTGTGGCCGGGACACGGGGGACCCTTCCCCGCTGCCGGGTTAGCTGACATCAAGTTCTGAGGACCAAGGCCGCTCCCGGCACCAGCCTGCTTAGCTACCCTTCCTGGCAATGCTGACAAAACGCTTCCGCTTCATGCCAGGCGGAGGGGGCTCAACCGCTCCGGCGAAGCGGATTTCCGGGATCAGGCAACCGTGGCGCTCCAGCCCTGAGCCCAGGGCAGCGAGGACTGCGGCGAGGGCTTCAGGGAGGGCCTCATCCCGAGTGACCGAGAGCCTGAGGTCGAGCGAGTCATCGCCAGCCTGGGCAATAGCGTAGTCGGATACAAGGCCGCTCGCCGAGATGATCCAGCGGCTGACGAGGTCCGGAAAGACATACTGGCGTCCAGCCTTCGCGGAGGAGAACCACAGGACGTCGTCGGCCCTGCCGAGCACCCGCCGTATCGTGCGGAAGCCGCTCCCGCAGGGGCAGGGCTCTCCCAATTCCAGGAGGTCGTTCAACTCGTAGCGGATGAGGGGCTGGACGCGGTTGTAGAGGTTGGTGACGAGCATCCTCCTCGCCCTCTGGCCAGGCTCCGTGACCGGCCTCCCCTCCCCGTCGAGGAGCTCCACGTAGACAAGGTCCTCGTTGATGTGGAGGCTGCCGAGCCGGCAGGCGCAGCCGATGGGGCCCTCGCTCGCCTGGTAGATCTGGATGAGGGGGAGGTCGAAGGCCGAGCGGATGGCCGCCTCGTCAACTTCCTCGAGGACCTCGGCGTAGGAAACGAGGAGCCTGAGGCTGGGCATCGAAGGGGCGTGATCAGCGAGGATCCTGAGCATCGAGGGAGGGGCCATGAGGATCTTGGCGCGCATCCTGCTAACCTTGTCGAGGATCGCGGAGACAGGGGTCATCGTGTTGACGTAGTCGAGGCGGATGAGGGGCGCATTGATGTCCTGGAAGGCCTTGGAAAAGACACGCAGCATGAAGACGATCCGCCAGGGAAGGAGGCGGAGGGGAAGCCCCGAGCGGGCGGCGAAGACAAAGGGCAGGCCCTCGGATATCGCTCGCTCGGTCACGACGAGGCCCCGCGAGCCTGAGGTTCCCGAGGACATGCCAATGACGAAGTCGCGGCCGTCCGGACCGCGGAGGTAGCGGAGCTGGTCGCCGCTTGCCTCCATCCCGAGGGCGAAGGCCTCGACCTCGGTGCGGTGGAGTCCGGCCGTGTTGAGATCATCGAAACCCTCGGTCGCGACCGCCTTGTCGATGGTGGGGAGCTCCTCGAAGTTTTCGAGGTCCCTGCCCTCGTAGAGTCTTCGGTAGAGGGGGCTGGCCGAGACGGCAAATCGTACTAGCTCATTGCATCGCGAGCGCTGCCAGTCCTGGAGGCCCCGCCCACGGAGAGTGTGGAAATTCCGCTTGAGTGTGATGAAATCGCCGAGGCCGCGTACGAAGTCCATTCAAGCCCCCTTCCCTGCCGGAGCCGCTCCGCTCACGCGGGGCTGCCTGCGATGAACATTCCGACCGCGAAGAGCGCGGCCCAGACAAAGGAGGTCTGGCCCGTGCCAGCGAGGGTGGCGTTGAGGGCCTGCCCCTCCTTGTGGAGAACCGAGCTGGCATTCATCACTGCGAGGGGAGCTGAAAGCCAGGCGAGCATTGTCCAGGCCGGTACCAGGCCGAGGCCGACGGCGAGGGGCACGACCGCGTAGGCTCCCGCCATGCAGGCGAGGTATTCGGCCTTGCCAAAGCCCTTCCCGAAGCGGACAACCAGGGTGCGCTTGCCGACCTGGCGGTCCTCCTCCACGTCGCGGAGATTGTTCACGACCAGGATATTCACAATTATGAGACCTGGGCCCAGGGCCAGGAGGAAGGGCGCCGGGGCGAGGGTTCCCGCCTGCGTGAACCAGGTCCCCGCCACCGAGGCGATGCCGAAGAACAAAAGGACGAAGAGGTCACCGAGTCCGAGGTAGGCCAGGGGGAAGGGGCCCGCGGTGTAGGCCACTGCCGACAGGATGGCGAGGAAGCCGACGCCCAGGAGCCAGGGCCAGGAACCGGGGGCGATGGTGGCCGCGTGCCAGGCAAGAGAGAGCCCCGCGAGGGCAGCCACGCCGATCGCGACCGCGAGGCCGAGCTTCATTGACCCTGGGGAGAGGAGCCCCGCCTGTGTCACACGCGTGGGGCCGAGGACGCGGATGGAGTCGGAGCCCCGCTCGAAGTCAAAGACATCGTTGGCGATGTTGCTCGCGATCTGGAGGGCTGAGGCGACCACGAGGGCCGCGAGGGCGGGCAGGAGCTCGAAGCTGCCGGCCCCGTAGGCGAGGGCCGAACCGACGATGACGCCGGCCGTCGAGGCGGGCAGGGTCCTGGGTCTGGCAGCCATGATCCAGGCAGCGAGGGGACCTGGCCGAGGGGTATCGCTCATGGATAAGACAGTATCAGAAGAGCGTCTGTGGTGGAACGGCTATGGAAACGTGAAGAAAACGGGATAATTGGATGCTATCATCCCGACATGAGCACTCAGACTCTCGCCCGGCCTCGTCATCCTCGACATCATGATGCCCGGCCTTCCGGCGGCTTCTCGATGGCGACATTCCAACGGGCTCCGCTGGATTGAACCTCAACGCAGTCAAGCAGACCTCGCGCCGCTCTACCTCATAGATGCCCAGATCAGCTACGACCGTGCCCTCCTCTATGCCGAAATCCTCGCCTCCATGGATTCAACGCAGAAGGCGTACTTCGAGTCTTTTTACATGAAGGATGCCCCTGCCATCGGCCACGAAGGCTATGCCATCGACACCCAGATCACGGCCACCACGGGGGCAGCCCTGAGTGATGCATCGAAGGGCTACGTGACCGAAGCGCAGGCCAAGCTCCTCGAACTCCGGACCTCGATCATGGCCGGGAAATGCTCGACGGCATTGCCTTCGACTTTACCGTCTGCACGACCCCCTATCTCTATTCCGCGGAGATCAAGGACCTGAGTGCCCTGTCTCCCTACTTCGGGGATACGGATTGTCTTTTCAAGGAACCTTGAGTGGCCAGACTGACAGGGCTTGCCACCTCGCGCCCGCTCCTGCATCCGCGGAGGCGATCATTTCTGGCTTGGCTTGCCCTGTTCAGGCTGCATTTGCCTGCCCCGCCTGTGTGCGCAACAATCCCGTCAGCCATCGATGGGACGGGATGCCAGCCAACCCCGTCAAGGTGCTACTTTGCTTTCCCTTCGAGGTACTTAGTCGGCGACACCCCGAAGCGCTTCTTGAAGGCCTTGCTGAAATAGTAGGGATCCGAATATCCCGAGCGATCGGCGACATCATAGATGAGGGAAAGGGGATCATCATCCATCAGTAGTTTCGCATGTTCGAGCCTCGTTATGGTGAGGCACTCGATCACAGAAAGGCCGGTATGGCTCCTGAACAGGCTACTCAGGTGTCCGGGACTGACCGATACCGCTCGCGCGATCGACTCAAGCCCGAGGTCCTTGCGCGCAAATTCCCGCTCAATTTGTGCCTTGGCGAGGGCGGCGATGCGGAGGCTGCGGGATGTGCTGCGCTCTCCCGCGGCTTCGACAGAGCTAGCTAGGGCGAGAAGGTAGCTCCTGATTTCCGAGAGTGTTTCGAGGGCGAGGATGGCTGACATGAAATCCTCGTCGGGATTACTGTCGCCCGATCCGACACCCCTGGCTTCGAGGATGGCATGGGCGATCTCGAAGGCTTCCATGCGCACGAGGTGGGGCGGTGCCGCATCCGATCCCGCCTCCTCAAGGATACCCTCCACCTGTCCGAGGGCGGCAGCGGAGTCGCCGCCACGCATCTGGAAGAGGAAGGAGTTGCGATCGAATTTATGTCTCAGGGACTTCGATATCAGCGACTCTCCATGACCAATGAGCCTGCCCAACCCTTTGTGGAAACGCGATGAGAGGGCTTCGCGTGCCTCTTCGCAGGCTTTCGGAAAATCGCCTGTTTCAAATCGAGGAGCGCTCAAACCTATTGTCATGATTATGCCATCCGAATCTCGGAGTCTCGATATGGCTGCCTCGCAGGCCGACTCGACCCTGCCGAAGCCCCTTTCAAGATCAAAGGAGCTGATCGGGAAAAACGCGAGGAGACGACGATCACCGTCGCGCAGGAACCTGGGGCTGAGGGTTCCGCAGCACTTCTCGAGGACTGAGGCCATGTCGCGAAGCCGGCCCTCCCCCTCTTGAGGACCAGCAGCCTCTATGGCTCCGATCCTGAAGGGACCCTTGGGAAGGGTGGGGCCGGAGAGAGCCGGAATGGAAGGCCGCGATTCGGAAGGATTTCCACCGAAGGCATCAAGGATGGAGGCTGCAGAGGGGAAAAGTGGCGACACTGAGCTAGGCACGAGACCACGCTTTCCCTCGGCCTCCATTTCTTCCCGTATCCCGGACAGGGCTTTTTCAAGCACGGTGGCATCCAGGGGCTTCAGGAGGAAATCCGCGACACCCGCCCGAAGAGCCTGCTTCACGAAATCAATCTCGTCGTGCCCGGTGAGGATGAGAACCTTGATGTTCTTGTGCTTCTCCTTGACGATGAATGCCAGTTCGAGCCCGCTAATAAGGGGTATGTTGATATCGAGTATGAGGAGACGGGGCGATAGTCCATCGATCAGCCTGAGGGCCTCTTCCCCGTCTTCCGCCTCGCCGACTATGTTAAAACCGAGGGCCGCCCAATCGACGGAATTCAGAACAAGATTGCGTATGAGGTATTCGTCATCGACTATCAGCGTTCTTATCATCTCTCCGTCACTATGGCCGCAGGGCCGAGGTGCGGCAAGACTATCTCCACGAGGGCGCCCTGCCCTTCCTCGCTCGTGATCCTGAGCCCGTAGGCTTCGCCATTTTGCAGCTTTATGCGCTCATCGACGCTTGATAGCCCGAAACTCCTCTTGCCCTCAGCGACCGAGCCGCGAAGCGCTCGTTCGATACCTGCGGCGTCCATCCCGATTCCGTCGTCGCGAACGGAGAGGATGACGGAATCTCCGGAGCGTCTCCCCGAAATGGCTATGCATCCCTTCCCTGTCTTCGCCTTGACCCCATGATAGATCGCGTTCTCGACGAGGGGCTGGACGCTGAGCTTAGGAATTGTCTGACTCCCGATATCCCCGTCCACATCGAAGGTAAATTCGATCTTGTCGGCATAGCGGAGGGTCTGTATCACTACGTAGTTCCGGACGAGTTCTATCTCCTCATCGATCCTGACGAGAGTTCTTCCATCAGCGAGGGCAGCCCTGTAGAAGCGGGCAAGGGACCTCACCATGAGTACGACATCTTCTTTCCGCTCGAGCTGGGCAAGGGCGCAGATGCTCTCCAGGGTGTTGTAGAGAAAATGCGGCTTGATCTGCGCCTGGAGGGCCGAAAGCTCGAGGTCGCGTCGCTGCCTTTGGTCGTGTTCTACCTTGTCAAGGAGTTCCGCGATCCTCGCAACCATGGCATTGAAGCTCGTCGCCAGCACCGCAATCTCGTCCGCGCCCCGCACCTCCGCCCTCACCTCGAGGTCACCCTGGCCAGCCGCTTTCATGAGGGAGGAGAGACGAAGGACCGGCCGCGTGATCGAGGTCGAAACGAGGTAGGAGATGGCCATGGCAAGAAGAACGCAGACGAGGCCGGCGAGGAAGATCAAGAGCGTGACGGAATGTGTGTCAGAGAGTAGTTCAGAGAGCGGCGCCACGCCAATCAAGGTCCAGCCGAACCGTGGATAGGCAAGGGAGGTGACCAGGAGCTTCCCGGATCTGCCCGAAACTACCCGGCCACCGGAGCTAGACCCATCCACCCAGGAGAGAGCCGGATTCAAGGCGACGGGTTTTCCGATCTCCGCGCGGAGGGAGGAGGAAACGATAGTCCCCCAATCGTCGACAATGAGGAACCTGCCGCTCTCACCATAAACGACATGCGAATAGGCTGCAGCGAGCGTGCGCTCATCGATATTGGCTTCGAGCATCCCCACATAGTCATTGTTTGCGATGTTGAATATGGGTCGCACGAGCGTCACGCCAGAAAATGGCGGCTCAATCTGGTAGTTGATAGTCCTGAATCCAAGCCAGAGCAGCTTGTCAGGCTGCCCGCCTACAAGGGCAAAAGGTCCTGATCGTAGGAGCCTCTGCCGCATTTCCACGGAATCCACGACATGGAAGGAAGAAGCGAGGAGTCGGTCACGGCCATAGATGAGCATGGAGGTCACGAGATTCCTCGGCTCGATGATCGAGTCGAGGAAGTTGCGGACTTCAAGCTCACGCTTGATTCTGGCAGCCTGGGCAGGATAGCTCGAATTGCGGAACAGGCCTTGGACGGTCTCGCTGAGAAGCACAGCCTTGGAGAGGTCCTCAGCTTGTCCGAAGAGGACGTCGAGATCGCGGGCGAGCGTCGCGAGGGTCTGCTCGGAACTGGCCACGGTCTTGCGGACGATGAGGGTGCCTGAAAGGGCATTGGAAAGCCATCCTACGATGAGGACTGTGCCGAGTATGATTGCCAGGCTCGAGAGGTTGAGCTTGAGGGATAGGCTCAATCTATCGACGAATCGACCCGGCGCAGTGCGTGCTGACCTCATGGGGACAGCCTAGTCTCCGGAAGCACAGAGTTCAACCCATGACCGCTACGTGGTCAGCCACTTCGGCCTACTCCTAGAGGAGTGCGGAGCACTCATCGGGGGCACAATCGTGATGACGATGGCAGCCATGACTTTTCTCAATCCCAGAACTCCTTGGAGGCGCAATTCGGGCTGAATCCTCAACAGCAGCTTGACCTCGCGGAAACCGACAGGAGATTGACCTCTCGGAGTCCGCCATTTGGAGCCAGGAAAGCCCAGTTCTAAAAATTGGCTAGCATGTCAAACACTTCCCCGGCCAGCGCCTCATAGGCTTTGGCATATACCTCATACAGGCGATTATAGGTCGCGACCGCATCGGGATTGGGTTCGTAGATCTTGCTGACCTTGACCAGCTTTTTCGCAGCTTCTGCGATGCTCGGGAAGATGCCGACTCCCACCCCCGCGAAAATCGCGGCCCCTAATACTGCTGTGTCGGTGAATTTCAGTGTCTCGACCCGACGATTGTAGATGTCGGCCTGCATTTGATTCCACAGTTCTGATTTCGTCGGCCCGCCGAGTATGCGCACAGACTGAACGCGAAGGCCCATCCTGGTCATGGAGGTCAAGATGTCCCGGACCTCCATGGTGATGCCTTCGATGCTGGCCCGGAGAAGACAGGCTTTATCATGGGCGAAGGTCAGGCCGAGGAGGGAACCGCGGGCATTGGGATTCCATCGCGGGGCGCAGGCGCTCGCCAGATAGGGCAGGAAAAGCAGGCCCTTGGATCCTGGGGGCGCTTGCGACGCCAGTGCAGATAGTATGTCGTATGCGTCTTGACCGGTGCTTTCGGCGTAGGCCTTCTCGAGAGTAGCCACTTGGTCCCTGAACCACTTGTACACACTCGCTGCGCCAGCCTGATAACCTTCTAGTTCCCAACTCCCGTCGATTGCGTGGTTCATGATATTGGCTTCGGTGGACAGCGATTCCGGATAGTCTTTGAGGAAAGCCGCGACGAGGCCGCCAGTTCCGAGGGAGATGGACATCATGCCTTCCTGCACGACGCCTGCCCCGATGGCTGCGCTGTTTTGGTCTCCAGCGCCGACGCAGATTGGTGTTCCCTCTGGTAGCCCCGACCGCCTGCTCGCATCAAGACTGACCTTGCCTATGAGGCTTCCGGCTTTCCGTACTTCAGGAAGCACTAAGCCCTTCATGTCGAATGCTCCGAGAATTTCTTCGCTCCACCGTGACATCTTGAGGTCATAAAGGCCAGAGAGGCTGACCGCTGCTTTATCGGTTACGTAACCCTCTACGCCAAAGCTCCTAAGAACATAATCCTGAAGTTGGGAAAACCTATTGAGCCTTTTCCAGTTCTCAGGTTCGTTATTCCTGAGCCAGAGGAGTTTTGTGATACACCATGTTGTATTGAGAGGAAGCCCGGTTATCGAATGGAAGCGCTCTTCCCCCAGGATATCCTTTATGGCCGCCATTTCCTTCTGGGTCCGGTTGTCCTGCCACGAAATCATCGGCCTTATAGGTTGCTCTTTTTCATCGAGAAAAATCGTACAGGTCCTTTGGGTCGAGAAACTAACTGCCCGTATTCCCGCCTTTGGCTTTTCAAGTCTCCCCACTGCCTCCGCGCAGGTGGCCATGGCAGTCTCGATTAGCATGGAAAGATCCTGCTCCACCCATCCTGGCCGTGGAAACGTACATCCATATTCCCTGTAGGCTTTTGCTTCTAGCCGTCCTTCCGGAGTGAAGATGCACGCCTTAGTCCCGGTTGTACCGATATCGATGCCAACGATCAATTCATGTATAGCCATTCATCACTCCCTTCAATACCTGCCGTACTCATAAGCAGTCTCGTACATGGTGATAATGTTTTCAATCGGCACATCGCCAAGAAAGTGATTCGAAGGCGCAAGAATATAGCCACCACCCGGACCGAAGGCGTCAATACGCTTCTTGACCTCATCGACTACGTCCTGGCGTGAGCCCCTCATCGCCCCCTGGATGTCGATTCCAGAGTGGAAAACGAGTTCTTTCCCGAAATCCCTCTTGAGGGCGGCGGAGTCCATCCCGGCTGCTTGAGGTTGCAAGGAGTTGAGGACGTCAATACCCATCTCGATGAACTCGGGGATGAGCTCGCGCACGGAACCACAGCTGTGGAAAAATATCTTCGCTTGAGGTGCGATTCTCTTGAGCGAGGTAAAGAGGCGCTTGTGGGGTTCGAAAAAGAACTCCCTAAAGACCTCGCGCGAGAAAAAGGCCCTGTCTTGCATGCCGAAATCCTCGGTGAACTCGATCCAGTCGATATACTTGGCAACTGGCGTTATATAGAATGCGTACATCTCTTCAAAGATATCCGTCAGTTTTCCGATTATGCAGTGTGCGATTTCCTTGTTGATATACAAATCCATGAGAAATTCGCTGTCACCCCTGAGATACTGGCCGAGTTCCATGAAAAGCCCGGACACGGCGGTCGTGGTCGAAAGGGAGAACTCCGTGTTTTCATACCAGTCTTTTGCCTGGGTCTCGATGCCGGCGATTCTGCCGGGATCGCAGGGATCAGGCCATTTGTGCTTCATGATCTCTTCGATGGCTTCGGCATTTTTTAGCGGATGGCGGGTAATGCCCCAAAATCCGTCGAAGAGTTTCTTCCCAATACCCCATTCATCATATGTATTGCCTTCATCGTCTGTGTAGCTTTTGAAATTCTCCAATTTCCCTGCGATAATATGCCTGAAATCGCAGTGGAAAAGATCGCTGAGCCGATAATCGACATACTCCGTGGTCGTCCCCTTACGGACAAGAGGACCTAATTCATTGTACCCGAAATGCCCAGCCATCCTTTTATACAGATCCGTATGGACCCTCGATGCTGATCCCCACAGATCAAGTGGCACCCTGTCAGGCTGCTTATGGGCAAGGACCGCCCGTACTCTTTCCCGTGATGTCATCTGCTTTTCTCCACTTCCATCATCACCTCTATGATGTCCAGCCCGAGCGCTATCTTGACCCGGTATTCAGCTGTTCCGGCATTTCCTCGCCCAGCGTATCTTGCTGCTTTCAAAGCGATCTCCTAGACATGTATCTCTCCTGCCCCGAACTTCCAGTTGAAGCATTTCACCTTCGCTGCTTTATTAGGGTATTCACCAGTACTGCGACGAAAATGAGGACAGCCCTGACAACATACTGCCAATATTCGTTGACATTCATGAGGGTCAGGCCATAGAGAAGTACTCCCATGAAAATGCACCCTACCAGCGTGCCTCGGATCGTTCCTGCTCCGCCAGAAAGGGATGCCCCCCCGATTATTACTGCCGCGATTACATCCATTTCCCATGCTTGACCGCTTTGAGGGGAACCACACGATATCTGCGCTGAAATCATGAACGCGGCAAGACATGTGAAGCAGGAAGTCACAGCGAATGCGATCCTTTTTACCTTGATTACATCGATACCGCTGATTCGCGCCGATTCCTTGTTCGAGCCTACCGCATATACCGAACGTCCGAAGGGCGTGCTTTTCATGATAAATGTCATAATCACTAGTACCACGATGAAGACAATCGCTGGAAACGGCACAGGCCCGATATAGCCACTCCCGAAGAACGTATACCAATCCGGAAAGCCAATTACCGGGAAGCCTCCCGATACAAGCAGTGCAGATCCCTTGAAAAGCTGCATCATTGCCAGGGTCGTGATAAAGGAAGGAATTCCCAGACGCGCAACTATGGCGGACGAAAATGACCCAAGGCTATAGGCGAGGCAGAGCACGGCGGCCATGGCCAGTGGAATGGCTATGGAACCGTCTATGCCTAGAGCCAATAATTTTTTCATCAAGAAAGCGGTGAGGACACTGAAGAAGGCAACCCCGGCGCCGACCGACAGATCAATCTCACCTGATATGATGACCATGGTCATTCCCAGGGCAATGACACCCTTGAAAGCGATATTCCGAAGTATATTGAACATGTTTCCCGTGCTAAGGAAATTAGGCGCTGAAAAGGCGAACGTGATCACTATCAAGAGAAGAATAAGTTCAAAGAGCCAGTCCCTTATGTCGAATCCAAGGGAGGTATCGCGTGCGACTTCCTTCATTGCGGCTTCACCTCGTTCCCATGCAGATCGAATATAGGTCATTTGTGGCTATTAGGCCGGCATCGAATTCCTCGACAATTGTGCCATCGCGTATTACGAGTATTCGATCGCAAACGTCGATGATTTCCTCAAGCTCGCTCGAGACGAAGACGAAGGACACTCCCCTTGCCGCCTCCTTCCAGATGATCTCGAACACCTGCTGCTTGGCTTTTACGTCTATGCCTCTCGAAGGCTCATCCATGAGGACGATTCGGGGTTTCGTGTTGAGCCAGTTTCCAAGCACGACTTTTTGCTGGTTGCCTCCGCTGATGGAACTAACCAGTGCCTTGGGGCTGGTTCCCTTGATCGATAGCCCTCGAATCTGCTCATCGACAGATTCCTTCTCAAGCCTGGCATCGATTTTTCCATGCCTAGCGAGCTCATAGATGCTAGCAAGGCAGATGTTGAAGTCTATGCCAAGATTCAGACAAAGCCCCTCTTCCTTGCGGTTTTCCGAGGTGAATGCCAAGCCCAGTTTCTTAAGGAATTTGGGATTCATTTGCCGACGATCGATTGCTTTTCCAAACATCGAAATTCCGCCGGAGGCATAGGGCTCGAGGCCAAATAGCACGCGCATCAACTCTGTCCTACCCGAACCTAACATCCCTGCAAGACCGAGTATCTCTCCTTTTTTAAGTTTGAAGCTGACATCGATGAACTTATCGGCGCAAAGGTTCCTCGCCTCCAGCACGCATTCCTGGCCGATCGTCCGGGAGGAACGTGGTTTTTTCGTGACGCCGCCGACCATCATCTCGATCATCTCGTCCATGGACAGGTTTTCCATCTTTCGAGTGCCAATAAGCTCCGCATCACGGATAATTGTCACGGAATCGGCGATTTCAAAGAGCTCCTGGAGCCTGTGGGTAATATAGAGTATAATTATACCTTTTGCCTTAAGTGCCTGTACTATGCTGAACAGCTTCTTGCATTCATGCTCCGACAAGGCCGATGTAGGCTCGTCGAGTATGAGGACCTTGGGGTTGAAGGACATCGACTTGGCGATTTCGACAAGCTGCTTCTGGCCAAGTGACAGGCGCCTGACTGGCGTCCGTGGGTCTATGGTTTCCCCAAGTTCGGCGAGAATAGCCGTCGCACTTTCCTGCAAGCCTCGCCAGTCGACAATGTATTTCCTTTTTAGTGGCAACCTTCCTAGGAAGATATTCTCGCCAACCGAAAGATCGTTAACGAGGCTCAGTTCCTGGTATACGGTCGCGATTCCGTTATTGATGGCCTGAAAGGGGGAATTGTGCTCAATGCGACTGCCATAGAGCCATATCCCTCCTTCCGTCGGCTGGTACACGCCGGAAAAAATCTTCATCAAGGTGCTTTTCCCTGAACCGTTCTTCCCGATGATGGCGTGAACCGCCCCCGAACTGAAGGACACGGAAACATCCCGCAAAGCAATAGTTCCGGGAAATCGCTTTGAGATATGCCGCGCTTCCAGCTCGAAGGTGTCCATGGTCTATTCTCCCGACCTGGTCTTCCAATTCGCAGCGAAAGTCTTGATGCCTGACGGATCCATCCTTGTAACAAGGAGATTGGCGACCTTAAGATGTTTGACTGCTGGGGCTTTGTTCTTAACAAGGTAATCATAAAGGGCTTGCACAGCGTACTGGCCCTGGGCATAGGGATCCTGCGCGGTCACGGCCTGGCAGATGTTGTCCGACGACAGCAACATGTCGCAGATTTGCACGCTGCAGTCCACTCCGAAAACGAATACTTTCCCTTGCATTTTCGCGGCCTTTACGGCATTGACGGCTCCGATGACACCACCTTCGTTGGCGCAGTAGATGAGGTTGATATCTGGATTCGCAGTGAGAATGTCGCCAGCAACTGCCACGGCCTTATCAGGCATGAATCCCTCTTGGCGGGAGACATATTCGATATTGAAGGCCTTCACCATATCCTTGAATCCATCGATTCTCTGTCCGGATCCGACTGAATCTTGCGAGTCATAGGCGAGGATCGCACACTTGATCTTCTTCGTCTTGCCGAATTTCTTATCGAGGAAGAGAACGGCAGCCTTGCCGGTCGAGCTTCCGAGGTCATAATTGTCATTGATCGACGAAGCGAAGATCGCATCCGAATTCACCGGGATCGCGCACGCGAAGACGATAATGCCCTTCGCCGCAGCCTGTTTGGCAATCGCAGCGGAAGCATCGGGACTGACCGGTTCGATGATCAGCCCTTTTATTCCCGCCTGCATGAAAGTATTGATGCTTTCCGACTCCTTTTCCACGGAGCTCTGGCTATTTGAGACAAGCACCTTGATTCCCAATGCCTTGGCCTTGTCCCGATAGCCGTTCTGCAGGACTCTCGTGAACTGGTCCTCCATCAGCCCGGTCGCGCCAAGCACGAGGCCAGACTGACCGAAGGCCATCTGGCTCAAGAATAGCGGCGCAATGACTACAGCAAGAATGGCGCTTCTTATTATCCGATTCATGATATACCCCCTTTGGACGTTGAAACATTCGCAACCTCATACCGAGATGCGCTTGCCGAATTAGAATACCCTCCTTTTTCACAGAGATTTCGCGCAGTAGGCCTAGATAGTTTGACTATCCCCAAGCCACGGACTCTGCCGTGAGCTGAAGCGCGACGACCTAGGTTACAAAGAACGTTTTCTCATCGTGATCAGCATTGGTATGCCGGAATCCCCGAGGCCACTCGTGTCAGCCCCCTGGTCTGGCAGTCCTTCTCGTGGGCAGCCACCCGCTTCAGTCCGGCTTCGACAGGAGTTTGTAGGCGAATTTCCGGGGCGTGAATGGAACTTTGTGCGAAGTCATGGAATATCCACGGATTTCACCACGAATTGCGAATTTCCTGGGAACCCTGCGAGCTCTCCCTTCCGCAGTCCCTATCCAGACGCATTGAAAGAGACCAGCGCGCCGGCGTCGTCCCAGCCCCCGATGGACGAGCCATGTTTGCGGTACATCAATTTCCCAACGTCTACCTGAGGTCATTGAATACGGTTTTCATGCGACGGGTCAATCCAAGCCTGTCGGAACTCGATCCTTCGTCGATGATTCGGTTGAATTCCAATTTTTCGGCAGATTCAATGCGCATTCCCGCAAGATCGCCGCAGCCTTTTGGTGATGAATACCGGATCGTAAAGGTTATGGCAAGACTTTGGTCTCCCTGCATGATTGTTGCACGGATCGCGGCTTGGACTGATGATAGTAATTGGTGCATTTGCAACAATACAATTCCGCTGTCTTCATACGCCTCTTTTCACGTCAGAAGGCGCCAAGGTCACCCCTCAGACCAGGTACTCGGTTATTCCGTCATAGCCCAGCCTGATCTGGCCCTTATAGCCGATCTCCGTGGCGATGCGCCTGACCTGGTTGAGGTTCTCTTCGAGCGTCTCATCGCCATTCTGGGGATCGTGGTGCACGATGACCCAGTCGCGGAGCTTGCAGAGCTTGGCCAAAAGGCAGGCATTGGACAGCGAGGAATGTCCCCATCCAATCTTGTCTGCATACTCCTTGTTGGTATACTGGGCCTCTCCGAAAAAGATATCGGTGCCTGAGACGAAGTCGATCAGTTTCCGATACGGGGCGAGGGCAGCCTCATCCGCTTCGGCCGCAAGGGGATGGCCGAGATAGCCTTTCAGGAATTCGTTGTCCGTGATGTAGCAGATCGATTTGTCCCCGGTCTCGACCTTGAAGCCGAGCGTGGCACCGGGATGCTGGGTGAATTCCCAATGCACCTTCAATCCGCCCACACTGACTGGTCCCTCCGTGAGCTGCTTGAACTCGAGCTTCGCCCGCATGTCCTCAAGCTGCACCGGGAAGTAGTCGCTGTCCAGCTGCCCCCTGAAGATCGACTCGAGGTCCTTGCCGAAGCCAGGCGCGGCGTACAGGACGATCTCGAAACCGGGAATGAAGGCGGGAACGAAGAAGGGAAATCCCTGGATATGGTCCCAATGCGTATGACCAATGAAGAGATGGATCCTTGAGGGACCCTTGCGCGCCAGTTCGAAGCCCAGGTCGCGAATGCCGCTGCCCGCGTCGAGGATGACAAGGTCATCCCCGCGCTCTATGGTCGCGCAGGACGTGTTGCCACCGTATCGGGCATAGCGGTTTCCCGAAACCGGAATGGAGCCCCTCGTCCCCCAGATCCTCACCCGGGCCTCACCTGCTGCTGTCGGCGGCATGTAGGCTACGGTGCCTGTTTCCCTCTGGGAAACATCTGCCTTGCCCTCTGCCGAAGCGAGCTGGAAGTATTCCCTGACCTTCGCAAGGAGTTCCTCGGACTTCAGGGGTTTGGCCACCACGGCGAAGGCACCGTCGGTCAGCGCCTGCTCCTCGTCCGGCTTGTAGGTCTTGGCGGTGCAGATGATGACCCCGATGGCAGAGGTCGCTGGATCGGCCTTGATTCTCCGCAGCGCCGCCAGGCCGTGGATCTTGGGCATCATGATGTCCATCACCACCAGATCAGGCTTGAAGGAGGCAACCTTTTCGAGGCACTGCTCCCCGTCGAAGGCCACATCGGTCTGGAATCCCGCCTTTCCCAGCACGCGCTTCATCAGGAAGGCCATGGATTCCACATCCTCAGTAACGAGAACGCGCTTTGGGGTAGATTCAAGTATTGCCATGATTCCCTCTTTTCCACGTGGCCGCGGCTATCCGTATTTCCGCATCGAGCTGCTCGAGAACGAGTTCAACCCTCTTAATATCGGGACATAGCGAAGCAGCCTCAAGCTCTGCTCCCAGCTCCGAAATCCTGTCGAAGCCAAAACTCCCGCCAGCTCCCTTGATCGTGTGCCCGAAGGCCGAGACCTCCTTCCAGGCCGAGACCGAAGCCACTGCCTTGGCATGCACGAGGAGCCGATCGGCGTCTTTGAGGAAAAGCGGCACAAGCGCTTCCACATCCGGGTCGAGCCTGGGGGAGGCGGCCGCGGCAGCCGGTGAGCCTGGCGCAGGAAGGAGGGCGGTGATTGTTGCCTCAAGCTGTGCACGGGTAAAGGGTTTCGTAAGGTAGGCATCGCAGCCTGCCGCTTCCGAATCGCGAACAACTTCCTCACCAGACTGGGCAGTCAAGGCAATGATCGGCGTCCGCACCCGGCCAGCACTCCGCTCGTGATTCCTGATCGCCCTGGTCGCGCTGTACCCATCCATCCTGGGCATATGCGCATCCATCAAGATCAGGTCCCACTGTCCTGAGTCGGCCAAGGCCACTGCGGCCTCACCGTCGGCGGCATCCCCTACTTCGCAACCTTTCCTCAAAAGAAAGGCGCGGACCAACTCCCGATTGATGGCAAGATCGTCGGCCACAAGAATCCTATAGTGCCGCAGCAGGACAGGCTCCTCGCCTTCCGCCGACTCAGACGTCAGCTATCAGCAGCGTCTTGGGATCCAGCTTGATCTTAAGATCCTCGAGATTGGTGGACTCGTGGTGCTTTACGACATCGAAGTGGATGTATTCGGTCTTGGGATCAAGGACGACCAGGACGGCGATGGAGGGCATGAAGGCAGCCAGGATCGTAGGCGCCTTCCCCTTTGCGGAAAGCTGCCCATCGATGGGAAGGGTGGCCGAAAACCAGATCTCGACGCCCATTTCGACCGCAAAGGCATGGACCTTGGCGAGGTTTTCCGGGTTGGATTTCTGGAAATCGAAACCGTCTATGACGAGGGTGCTGGCCTTGATGCCGCCCTCCACCATGAGGTGGCGGATGGAACTGAGTATCTGCTCGGTATTCAGGCTGCCCTGGCTGAAGGGCAAAGCCTGAAAGTGCTTAACTCCAAAGAA
>JBMOIK010000010.1:0-28895 GCA_049317365.1 Rectinemataceae bacterium
CTCTCTAATCAGGAACTTCTGCATCATCGCCCATATCGACCACGGCAAGTCCACCCTCGCGGACCGCTTCATCGAGAAGGCCCGCGTGATCGACCAGCGCAAGATGCAGGACCAGATGCTCGACAATATGGACATCGAGCGCGAACGGGGCATCACGATCAAGAGCCAGGCCGTGGCCCTCGAGTACACGGCGAAGGACGGCAAGACCTACACCCTCAATCTCGTCGATACACCCGGCCACGTCGATTTCGCCTACGAGGTCTCGCGGGCCATCTCCTCCTGCGAGGGTGCCCTCCTCCTCATCGACGCCACCCAGGGTGTCGAAGCCCAGACCCTCGCCAACATGTACATGGCCCTCGAGCACGACCTCGAGATCATTCCCGTCATCAACAAGATCGACATGCCCTCGGCCGACCCCGAGGAGATCAAGCGCCAGATCGACCACGACCTGGGCCTCGACTCCGACGACGCCATGCTCGTCTCGGGCCGCTTCGGCACCGGCGTGGACGAGCTCTTCGAGAAGATCGTCGAGAAGATCCCGGCGCCCAAGGGCCGTGACACCGATATCCTCCAGGCCCTCATCTTCGACTCCCACTACGACCCCTACCGTGGAGTCGTCGTGCACCTCCGCGTGATGGGCGGGTCCATCGTGCCGGGGCAGAAAATAAGGTTCATGTACAACGCCTCCGACTACATCGTCGAGGAGACGGGAAAATTCCGCATAGTGCTGTCCAAGACCGAGAGCCTTTCGGCGGGTGAGGTCGGCTATGTGATCGCCGGCATCAAGACCGTCTCGGACGTGCGGGTCGGCGATACCCTTACCGATGCGACGAACCCGGCGACCGAGGCCCTGCCGGGCTTCCGCGAAGTGAAGCCGGTCGTCTACTCCTCGATCTACCCGATGGATGCCAACGACTACAACGAATTGAAGGATTCCCTCGAGAAGCTCAAGCTCAACGATGCCTCGCTGATCTACGAGAAGGACAATTCCGTGGCCCTGGGCTTCGGTTTCCGCTGCGGCTTCCTGGGGCTCCTCCACCTCGAGGTCGTGCAGGAGCGCCTGGAGCGGGAGTTCGGCCAGTCCATCATCCTGACGGCGCCGAGCGTCCGCTACCGCATCAAGCTGCAGGATGGCCAGACGATCTCGGTGGACAATCCCTCGGTCTACCCCGACCCCGGCCGCATCGATTCGGCCGACGAGCCCTACATCAAGGCGCAGATCATCACGCCGGTCACCTACATCGGGAACCTCATAACGCTGTGCCTGAACAAGCGTGGCACCCAGACCTCCTTCATCCACCTCGACGAAAAGCGGGTAGAGCTCGTCTTCGAGATGCCGCTCGCCGAGGTCCTCTTCGATTTCTACGACAAGCTCAAGTCGACGAGCCGGGGCTATGCGAGCTTTGACTACGAGATCATCGACTACAGGCCGACCAAACTGGCCAAGCTCGACATCCTCATAAACAACAAGATCGTCGATGCTTTCTCGCAATTAGTATATGAACCTACCAGTTATGATCGTGCCAAGAAGGTCTGCGAGCGCCTTTCCAACGCCATACCGCGCCACCAGTTCAAGGTGCCGATCCAGGCCGCGATCGGAGCGAAGGTCATTGCCCGGGAGACCATCAACCCGCTCAGGAAGGACGTCCTGGCCAAGTGCTACGGAGGCGACATCAGCCGCAAGCGCAAACTCCTCGAAAAGCAGAAGGAGGGCAAGAAGCGCATGAAGACCGTCGGCGACGTCGAACTCCCCCAGGAAGCCTTCCTCGCCGTCCTCCGCGAGAACGAAGATGACAACAACGAGCGGAGATGACGTTGAATGACGAGGATTCAGGCGAGCGCAGCCTAGCGAACGCAGTGAGCGTTAGCGCAGCCTAGCGAACGCAGTGAGCGTTAGCGTAGCCTAGCGAACGCAGTGAGCGTTAGCGCAGCTTCGGCACGTCGACTGCGCACGCGCAGTCGCGCAGAACCTCAGGGCGCCACCCTGAGGGACAGGAAGAGCTGGTTGCCAGCTTCGGACCGCCGTAGGCCTACTGCCCCGCCCATGGCGCGTGCGAGCTCGGCGGAAAGGGGAAGGGCCAGTCCGAGTTCCTCGATGCGGGAGGAGGCGCGCTCGTAGGAGAAGGTGTCGAAAAAAGAGCGCCGCAAGCCATCAGGAAGGACAGGTGCCTCGAAGGAAAGCTGCAATTCCATCTGTTTCCCGTCCGCACAGGAAAGGCCTGCCGTGATGGCGGAACCGGTGGTGGCGAGGCGCCCGGCCGCGTCCAGGAGGGCACTGAGCACCTGCCTGAGAAGCTCGGGATTGGCGAGGATGATCGTGTGCACGTCGGAGGGAAGCTTGATCTTGATCCCCCGCGCGTCCAGCGCAGTACTGAGCGAATCCAGACAGCTTTCCAGGGGCCCGGCGAGATCGACCGGCTCGGTGGCTATGGTCGCGCTGCCGCTCTGAAGTTCCGCAAGCTGCAGGGCGGCATCGATGGCCGAAAGGAGGCGCTCCCGCGAACGCTCGAGGAGGAGTTCATAGTCGGAGCGGAGTTTCCTGTCGGAGATGGCCTCGATGGCCAGCTCGGCAATGCCCAGGATACCGTTGGCAGGCGTGCGCAGTTCATGGGAGATGGTCCTGAGGTAATCCTGGCTTCCGGCGTCCAAGGCGCGGAGGCGGGTGTTCGCCACCTCAAGTTCCGCGGTCCTCGCTGCGACCTGTGCTGAAAGATCGTCGCGGAGCTGCTTGAGCTCCATGTGGTTCTGGATACGCGCCAGGGTGATGAGGGGATTGATCGGCTTGGTGATGTAGTCCACGGCCCCGAGGGAGAGCCCCTTCCTCTCGTCCTCCTCGTCGATCCTCGCGGTCAGGAAGATGACCGGAATGCCGCTGGTTGCCGGGTCGGCCTTGAGCTGGCGGCAGACTTCGTAGCCATCCATGACCGGCATCATGATGTCGAGGAGTATGAGGTCTGGCTGTCGGTCGGAACGTGCAATGCGGAGTGCTGTCTCTCCCCGGGTGGCGATCTTGACCATGTAGTCACCCATCAGGAGGTCGCCCATGATGACCAGGTTCTGCTGCTGGTCGTCGACCACGAGTATGGTCGGAAGTGGCTTGTCCGGATCTTCGCTTTTCATTGATATCCTCGTAGGTGTGATCTCCAAAGCATACACCACATTGAGCAAATGTGAAGGGGCGTTTCGCGCAACTCGATACTGACCCACAAGCTCAGTCGCGAAGCAGTTCGCCGAGCAGGCCGCTCCAGTAGGCTACCTCGACCAGGATGCGGTTGAGGAGGTCCTGGGGGAGTTCCCCGATGCGATGTGCGTCGGGCTGGGTCCATAGGAGGTAGTCGCGGGCGGCAATGAGTCCACCCAGCACGGCACTTCCGGGATGGGGGGAGCGGCCCCTGAGGATGGATTCAATAGCGACGAGTTCACGCAACTCCGACTCGAGGAAGGCCCGGCCGAGGGAGCGGAGCGAGGGGCTGCCGGATTGCAGACCTGCGAGCTGCGGCGGGGCTGCCGGGGGCTGGGGGCTCGCAGGCAGGGGGGGGAAGGACTGGACCAGGGCCAGGGCTTCCTCGGGTGAAAGCCGCCCTAGGCCAAGATCGAGGCCTCCAGGGCCGCGGAGGTCAAAGAGCTGTCCTGGGACTAAAGCCCTCCTGGCCGCCGCCAGTTCAGCTGCAAGTGCTGCATAGCGGGACAGGACGGGATCGCTGAACCAGCCCGAGGGGGTCTTTTTCGCTTCGGCCCGGAAGCTGCCGCTGAAGTCTGCCTCGCCTGAAAGCCTTCCTCTCCTGAATTCGGCCGCCATCAGGGCAGGGGCTCCCCGCGCGTGGCTCTTGCCGACAGGCCAGGCGAAGTCGAGGCCGGAAAGGAGGATCGGAGCTTCGGCAAGCCTGAGCACAACCTCGAAGGCATGGACGCCGACAGAGCCCAGGGGGGGAAGGCTGAGGAAGGGGAGGGCGAGGGCCCCGAGCCTTCGCAGGAAGGGGCCATCCTCGATGGCGGTGAGGCTGAGATGGGTCCTCCCCCCAGCTGCCTTGAAGCTTGCCGGATGGGAAGAGAGGTCTGCCAGAATGGGGAGGGCGACTCCATTCTGGGGAAGGAAGTCCCTGAGGTTCCATATCTGCGCCTCGAGGCAGACCACAAGGTCGGGCAGGTAGCCAGCCTGGACGAGGGGGCCTACTGCGGTATCGACGGCTACCAGGTCAAGCTGCCCGCGGCAGCGGTGGAGGAGGGGAAAAATGAGCTCGAGGCTGGGTCCGGCGCCGCAGAGGAGGACAGGCTTCCGAAAGCGTGGCAGGGGCTGGGGTGCCATCTCGTCGAGGCGAGCGAGGTTCCTGAAGATGTTGCGCAGCCAGAGCCGTCCCATGGCCATCAGGGAGACACGGTTTTTCCAGAAGGCTGAAAAGTCCTCGTTGAGGAGGGCCTCGGCTTTTTCGTAGGCTCCGGGCGAAAAGGCGGCTCCCCCCGAAAGCCGGACCAGCCGGACCCTCCTGAAGCGGCCGAGCCTGCGGGCAGCCTCCACGAGGGCGCCGGGGTCGAAGCCCTCCATGAAGGCAAAGCGAGGGTCGGCGGCAAGGCCTTCGGGCAGGCATCCGCGCGAAAGCCCTGCGAGGGCGGGATCGACCTCGAGGGCAAGGACTGCACAGTCAGCGGGCAGGGAGGCCAGCAGTTCGGGTAGTCCGTACCAGAGTCCGGGTGATGCTATTAGATGCAGGCGGGCTGGCTCTCGCTCAAAGGCCTGCGCGAGGCGCTGGGCATGACTACGAGGGCCGCGCTCCGGATAGAGGAGGCGGCCCCGATACTGGATATTGGCCTGTAGTGCGCTTTCGACGATGCGGGGCAGGGAATCGGTCATGGAAAACCCAAAAACCGCCCCGCCTGTCAGCTTTGCGTCTTGGGCGAGAAGTACTTGAGATAGACCTTCGAGAAGTCGTCCTTGAATTTCGGACTGGCCAGGAAGTTGGCCTTTACATCCTCATCGATCTTCTGCTGCATCAAGTAGGGATAGTAGAAGGCGAGCATGCCAGAGTCAGGCGTGGAGACTGCTTCCTTGACCTTGAGCACAAGCACGTTCTCACCGAGAATCACCGGCTCGGAGACAGCCCCGGGGGCGAGTCCGAAGGCGGCAGTCAGGAACTTTTCGCTGCGTGAGGCGCTGACGAGCTCCGGAGCTCCGGAACTCGGGATGGGTGTGAACAGTGGCGCCGACTGGCCGTAGAGGTTGAGGGTGAGGTTCCCATAGTCGAGGGAGAAGGGACCCACGGACTTGACCTCGACACTCTCCCTGCGGGCGTTGGCGGCGAAGTCTGCTGCGGGGAGGGCTGCAAAGGCTTTGGCCTTGGCGAGGGCCCAATCCTCAGCCTTGGCGCGCTCGACGCCCATGATGCGGGAGCGTGCGTCGGCGAGTACGGCGGGATCGGCGAAGTCAGCTTTCTTGGCTGCATCCTCGAGCTTGTAGAGCGCAAAGGCTCCCGAACTCGTCTTGAGGACGGAGGACAGGCCAGATTTCTGAAGGGCCGCGACTGCATCGGCGTCAGTCTTGACGGAAAGCTCGTCCTGCAGCTCGTGGAAGAAGCGGAGGCCCATGTCCCCACCCTGCGTGGCCCAGGAATCGGTGGAGGATTTCTTGGCGGCTTCGGCGAAGGCGAGTCCGACCGCGATCTTGGCCCTTAGGTTCTTGAGCTCGGACTCCTTGGCCATGGTGATGCGGGATAGCTTGAGGCGCTGGAACAGCGTGGCATTCGACTGGGCCCAGGAGAGGACCTCGGTGTCTGGAAAGCTCGACAGGGGGAAGAGCGCGTATTCGACGGTTCGCGTATCCTGGGCCATGGATCCGAGGAACACGAGCTCCTTGGAGCTGGGCTTGATGTTGTAGACGGGATTGGCGTAGGTCTGCACCATGATGTCGTCCTTGAGCTGGGTGCGCAGGTCGAGTCGCTGGGAGGTACCCATCTGGCGATAGAGCCTCGTCGAGAAGGCCCCGTTCTCCTGGAACTGGCCCAGGGTAAGGATCTTGCGATCGATGATCTCATCGGGAATGACGAGCCCGGCTGTCCTGACCGCGTCGAGGATGCCCTCGTGTACCGCCGCAAGCTCGAAGGCCTGGCGGTAGATCTGGTAGTTCCTCATCTGGTTGCCGAGTTCGGAGTCATCCGTCGAGGGATTGGCTTCGCTGATAGCCTGGACTTCGCGAACCATGTAGGAGCCCTGGGTATAGGAAATCGGCTTGCCTGCGAAACTTCCGAAGGTCAGGGTGCCACCACCGGAGGCACCGGTACTGGTCGGAAAGAAAACGAAGGCTACGATGACGACGACGAGGAAGACGACGGTGCCGGCGTAGATGAAGGGGTTCTTGATCCCTCGCTTGGGTCCATCGGAGACCGCTTTCTTGACGGGTGCCGGCTTTGCGGCCTTGGGCTTATCTGTCTGGGGTGCCATGATTTCCTTCCATAAGCTGTGGGAAAAAAACTCTGTAACTAAGGTCGATTTCAGGAACGAAACGACGGCGACAGTACCACGCTGCCGGAAAGCCTGTCAACGTCGCTGCTGTTTGTCCCTGCTCTTGCCGGTCTCGGTGCGGAACCTGGCTTTCTTGCCTTCTTTGGATCCGTACATCGCGGAATCGGCAACGCCAAGGAGCTCCTCGGTGGAGCTTCCCTGGTCGGGGTAGAGGGCGATGCCGACTGAAATACCGACCCTGCATTCGGAACCCTGCATGACCATGGGCTGCCTGACGACTTCGGCGAGCTTTTCGATGGTTCCCCTGAGGTCGGCCTCGTCACGTACGCCGTTCAATACGATGACGAATTCGTCTCCGCCGACGCGGGCAACCGTGTCGGTGGCGCGCATGCAGCTGCGGAGGCGTTCGGCCACCAGGATAAGGACCTGGTCTCCGGCGAGGTGGCCAAAACGGTCGTTGATGGGCTTGAAGTCGTCGAGGTCCATGAAAAGGATGCCAACCTTCATTCCGGATTTCGCGGCTTCCGAGATGGATTTCTGGATGAGGTCGAAGAGGAGGCGCCGGTTGGGAAGGCCAGTGAGGCTGTCATGGTTGGCGAGATGGGAGGTCTGGGAGGCAGCCATCTCGAGTTCGGCCTTTTCCCCGAGGATCGTGTGGTTGAGGGCGGCGAGCCGGTCATGGATGGCGCTGTTCTCGATGGCGATGGCAACGTAGGGACCGAGGGCCTCGAGGAGGGTAAGCTGTCCCTGGGTGTAGGCTCCCTTCCCATAGCTCTGCACGGTCATGAGACCAATGACACGCTCGTCGATCGAGAGGGGAATGAAGATCAGGGACGAGCTCAGCCTGCCGTGGCCGGAGGGCTCGCCGCTGATGTAGAGGCGGAGCTCGGCCTCGAGGTCGTTGATGAAGGCAGGCTTCCGCTCTGCGATGCACCAGGCGGCGATGTTGCGTTCCCCGTCGAGTTTCTTGAGGGGCCGATGTATGCGCCGGCCCTTTTCGAAATAGGCCTTCCAGTCAAGGCTGTCCTCATCCTCGACGTAGACTGCGATGCCGAACACTGCTGTATCCATATGGCGTTCGAGGTTGGCCCTGAGCGTGGAGATCACGGTATCGAGGTCGAGGCTCGAGGTGATGGCCTGGCCGATCTCCGAGATGGACAGGAGTTGCCGGTTGAGTTCCTCGAGGGCCTCTCCCTTCTCCTTGAGCTCTGTGTTGCGGAGGCGGTAGATCTCGGCTTCCTGCCGGGACTTTTCCATTTCGTAGCGTACCGTGACGTTCTTGATCTTGCGGCTCGTATCCTCACCGAGGAGCTCCCGCTCGTAGCCGAGGTAGCTGCGGTGGAAGGCGAGGGCAGTGCGCCAGTTGCCCGAGGCTTCGTGGATGCTGGCGAGACGGCCCGACACCTCGTGGAGGAGGGTCTTGGAACCGAATCGTTCCGCTCCGGCTGCCGCCTCGTTGCAGCTCCGGAGGGCTGACTCGAGGTCTCCACGCTTCATGTCGAGGGCTCCGAGTTCAAGGAAGGCCCAGACCCGCCATCGTCCACTCTTGAGGGTCTCGGTGAGCTCGAGGACTCGTGTGAAGTGCTGCGTCGCATCCTCGTCCAGGTTCTCGGCCACCGAGACCCTGCCCAGGACCAGTTCGGCCTCCGCTTCCCGGTTGAGGTCTCCTGCCGCTTTTGTGATGGCCAGTGCCTTGGATGCGAAGTCCCGTGCGAGGACCCGGTTGTCGAGGCTGAGGAAGGAGGTGCCTATGTTGACCAGGACATTGGCGACGACCTCGGAATCGGCTGTGTTGCCGAGGGCCTCGTAGGCGCGGAGAAACCAGTCGAGGCCCTCCTTGATGTCTCCGCGCTCAAGGCAGATCTCGCCTATGTTGTTGAGCGATACTGCCTCTCGTACGAGGTTGCCGTGGGCACGCGCTTCCTCGAGGCTCCGCGTGTAGTGGTCCATGGCCATGTCGTAGCGTCCGAGGTCATGGTGACACACGCCCAGCGCATTGTGCGCCTTCATGCGTCCGACGGAGTCGTCGATGGTCTCGAAATCGCCGAGGGCCAACCTGAAAAACTCGATGGCTTCCTCTGCGTGCGAGAGGTAATAGGTGCACCAGCCCAGGTTGAGCCGTGATTCTGCAATTCCCTTCCGGTAGTCCATCCGGAGGGTCGCCTCGAGGTTGGCTTCCGCGCGGGCGAGGGCAGAGGCGGGATCGGAGAGGGTGAGCTCCCAGATCGCATCGTTGGATCTGTCGATCGCGGCAAAAGGCAGTTCTGTGTCCGACGCCTTGCCTGTTGCACCGACCTCGTTGTCGGGCCCAGTCGCGGGTTTCCTGCCCATGCTCAGGCTCCCAGCCTCAAATAATCCCCTCTGCGTCGTTGGGTTCCTTGCCGTAGTTCGGATCGAGGTTGTTGAGGTACTGAAGGACTTCCTGGGCGCTGCTCTGCGCGTGCTCGTACCAGATCGTGTACAGCTCCCCCTCAACCGCGCCGGGAAAGGGAGCACCCTCGATATCTGACATGAGTTGGCGGAGCAGGCCGAGGCTGCGCTCGTCCATGGAAGCCTCCTTCACGGCAAGGTTCCCCGCAGACTGGTTTCGGGACGGCTTTGCTTCGCTAATTGTACATCTGCCTCGCCGGAAATCAAGACGGTGGTAGCTCTTGAATAGTCGGCAGCGAGGCGTCCAGCAGCATCGCGGAGTTCTTTTTCTGTGGTCGCCAGGATGGCATCACGTTTGGCTTGTCGGGCGGAGTCCTCAATGCCGAAGAGCTCGCGCCGGAAGTCCACCTGGGACTTTTCCTCGGGAAGGAGGGGCTTCAAGTCGCGCCCTCCAACCCCTATGACAGCCTCGACGGAGGCACGCATGCCCCCTCCCTTTGCAGCTGCTTCAAGGACGCGGCTGAAGGCCGAAAGACTCGCCACCGGCCCCGGATCACGGTAGGTCGAGAAGCTCGCCACGCCCTCGAGGCCATCCACCCAGACCGAGGCCCCATAGGCCCCACCCTTGACCCTGATCTCGTCCCAGAGGGCGCCACGGTTGAGCATGTGGGCGAGGACCGATTCATGGGCGTGGGCAGCTGCCTCGAGGCTGGATCCGCGCAGGGTAGCCGCGGCAAAACCCACCTCCGAGGTGATGGTGAAGGCCTCATGTCTATCGCCTGGATCGAGGGAGGGAGCCTCAGGGTAGGCCCTGGCGGCGAGGCTCGGGAGGAGGGCCGGAAGGAGAGGCAGCCGCGCCTCGAGGGCGACCCGAGCGGCATCGATGCGTCCTGGATCTGCTGTCAGGCTGGCGCACAGGCCTTCGCGCGCGAAGACCGCCTTGTTGATAAGGCCAAGAGCGCCGGCGATGTCGGCGAGCTCGGGCCTGGAGCGTAGGGACTTCACGAAGGCAGCCTGGCTCGTACCGCGCCAGCTCTCGTCGATTGAGAGCGAGGGGCTCCAGGGCGCAGCGGCGCGGGCCGTAGCAAAGGAGTTGCCCGCGGGCACAACTGCCGACAGGATGTCGTTCCCGAGCTCTGACAGAAGGTCGCCAACGCGTGCGTGGTCGGTGGTATCCGCGCCAGCGAGGAGGGACAGGGCCAGGCGCAAGGCCTCGTCGAAGCGCTCGGCGAGGGCCTTGAGACGGAAGAGCATAAAGGTCCGCGTCGGAAGCCCTGGGGTCTGACCCCGCGCTCCAGCGCACCTGCTCGCCTCAAGCGAGGCGGAAAAGCCACCCGAGCAGGCAGCCAGGGCCTCAGCCACCTTTGCCCAGCCCATGCCCTCCATGCCCGCACTCGTGGCAAAGCGGGAGAACAGGGGCATCCAGACCTGGACTTCCCGGGGCAGGCTGTCGATGGGAAAGGCAAGCTCGAGATAGACGATGCCATTGGTGAACATCGGCCTTGATGAAAGGGCCACCCCCGCGACACTCCCGCTTTCGCGGTGGATGACCTCGATGGTCCTGGGCAGGTCGGTCACACGGAGCATCGGGATGGCTGACAGGAGCTCCTCTGCTTCGGTGGCTGACTGCATGGCTGCCAGGCCTTCCTGCTCGGCGCGGACTCGGGCCAGGCCCTCCTCGCCGAGGCTGGTGGCGAGCGCTGCCATGCGGGCCGAGGATTCCGCGGCGCGGCTCTCGAGGAGGCCCGCCTCGGGGTGGACCGTGACTGTCGTGCGGTGGGGGTTGTCGATGATCCAGGTGTGGGCAAGGCCCTCGAGCCAGGTGGGGTCGGCTGCCATGGCGGCGCGGGCGCCCGCGAGGGCGCGCTCGAAGGAGAGGGTCGCCTCGGGAGGCGAACCGTGGATCCAGCCCCTGAGCGCCCTGAACAAAAGCCGGAGCCCAAAGGTAGAGGATCCGCGTCGGATCTCCCGGTTGGCGAAGGCGATGGAATGGAGGGCCGTTTCCCTGGCCTGGTCGGGAATGCCCGCGTCCACATAGGCGCGGATCGTTTCAATTATGAGGGATTCGACCGCAGCCTCGCTCTCCGGGGCAGTGCCCCTGAGGCCGGCCGACAGGATGACCTGGCGGAACTGCGTGTCGATTCCACACTGGGGGGAGAGGTCCTCGCCGAGCTCCGAGACGCGGAGGGCCTGGGCCAGGGGGGCACCATCGTGCCCGAGGAGGATCTCCCCGAGGAGCTCGATCCCGAAGGCTTCCAGCTCATCGGTGATCTGGGGCCCGAGCCAGTTGACGACGACCTGCGAGCTGGACTCGGCGCCCTCGGCCAGGGGGAAGGGCACGTCGATCCGGAGGGGGGCCTCGAAGCGGCCCTGGACGGGGATGGCTGTGTCAGGTCCCGATGCGTCGGGGCCGAGGCTGGCGAAGCCCGACAGGAAGTGCTCCTCGAGGAAGGCCAGTTCCTCGAGGAGGTCGATGTCGCCGTGGAGGAATATCCTGCAATTGGATGGATGGTAGTGCTCCGCCCAGAAGCGCCTGAAGCCCTCGTAGTCGAGGTCCCGGATGCGCTCGGGGTCGCCTCCTGAGTCCATGGAGTAGGGATGGCCCGGGGAAAAGAGCTTTGTGGAGGAGGCGGTGCCCGCCAGCGAGTCCGGCGAGGCGTAGTCTCCCCGCATCTCGTTGTAGACCACCCCCTTGATGATGAGGGCCCCCGTTCCGTCGACCTCGAGGTGGTGGGCCTCCTGCATGAAGGTCTGCCGCGTGAGGAGGGGGTGGAAGACCGCGTCCCCGTACACGGAGAGGAGGTTGAAGAAGTCAGCCTTTACGGCGCTGGCTGCGGGGTAGGCTGTCTTGTCGGGCCAGGTCAGGGCGTTCAGGAAGGTCGCGAGGCTACGTCTCGACAGCACCAGGAAGGCGTCCTTTACCGGGTAGGCCTCCGAGCCGCAGAGCACCGAATGTTCGACGATGTGGGCGACACCGGTGGCATCCCTGGGGGGGGTCCGGAACACGAAGGCAAAGGAGTTCTCGACTTCGTCGGCTGTGAGCTTCCAGACCTCGCAGCCGGTTTTCCTGTGCCTGAGGAGGATGCTCGAGCAGCGGAACTCAGGAAGCTCGTTTTCTGAAACTGTTTCGAAGGCGGGGTGGTGGGAACGCATTGGATGAGAATGGCGAGGGGCGGGGAGAGGGTCAAGCTGGAGGGCTGGCGGCTGCCTTACTTCAGAAGGGAGAGCACAAGGGCAAGGGAAATAAGCGCCATGGCGGCTATGCTGCCTTGCCAGGGTGTATCCGCCTTGGTCTTTTTGTGGAGCTGGAAGTTGAAGTAGCCCAGGCCTGCGCAGAATACCAGCGCCAGGACCGGTATCGATACGGCCAGGACTAGACTGTGATCGTAGCGGTTGAGGATAGGCAGGACTATGAGCATCAAGCCGACAATCAGGAAGCCAAGCCCCGAAAGATTGACGAGGGTGAGGATCGTGGCTTGAAGGTTCGGGCTATGTTCCTCCCACTTCATCCCGGCCCCTTCCTCATGGAAGGGGAGATACCGTCCTGCAAACATGGTCGCGTAGGCCATGAAGAGGCAGATGATTCCGACAGCGGCAAAGAGGACAATCGAGGCGATTTCAAGGACTGAGATCTTGGATACCCCTTCTTGGAGAAAGACGCTTTTTCGACTATAGGCATTGTGAGGCAGTCCTGCCACTTGAGCCAGGCTGCCAGGCAGGCAGCAATCCCAACTCACCAGCTCACAACAAAAAGGCCAGAGATAGTGCCAAAGTGGGCATCGCGCGTGGCTACGGCAGCTCCGAGCGCGAGGGCGGTGGCTGCGATCCAGAGGTCGTTCGTGGGGAGCGGACTACCAGTGGCTCTGAGATTCCTGACGAGCATGCCATACTTCTCTGCCTCTTTCAGGCCAAGCTGATGGAGGCGCACGCCTGGCTGCCCCAGAAATTCCAGAAGACCCGCCCAGTTCGCTTCCCAGCGATTTCCTCCGAGGAAGCCCGCGAGCAGCTCCCCCACAACGATGGTGGGAACTATCAGTTCGTCCGCTTCCTCGAGAAGGTCGATAGCCGCCTGGTCATCGCGCCGAAATGCGGAATAGGCATTGGTATCGAGAACGAGGGTCATCGCCAGACATCCTCATCGATGATGCCGAAAGCCACCTGGGTGGCTTCGAAGGCATCGGCTTCTTCCTGTGACCATCTACCAGGCATGTCGCGCAGGTTGCGTTTTTTTCCGCTGCTCTCTTCGAGGCCGATCGCCTTGAGCAGGAGGAGATTAGCCACCTCGCTGAGGCTCGAATGCTGATCGTCGGCACGGCGCCTGAGTTCAGCCTCGACACGGGGGTCAAGAGCGCGAAGCGTGATTTGACTCAAGGTCTGCCTCCTGAGTCAATGCTAGAGTCAAACAGGAAAGAAGGCAAGCCATGATCTCCCTCGGGCCTTGCCCTCGAGCTGCTTGAGGGGCTGTAGGGCAGGCTCTTGCCACGCTGGGCTCTGCCTGAGAAGCGGAGCACGTGAGAGTATCATTGTCATTCCCCTATTCCATGCATATCATAATTTCATGGAATCTACCGTATCCACCAAGAACATGGTTTCCATACCTCAGGCGATCGCCAGGCAAACCGGCATTATTCCTGGATGGAAACTGGACTGGAGAATGGGCGAACACCCTGACGAGCTCATCGTCACGGTTATCCCCGACCGGGCTGAGCGGGCACGCAGGCTGCTCGGGAAAGGGCTTCAGTACGCAGCAGAACGTCATGCAGTCGACGAACTCCTGTCTGAGCGCGAGGCAGAGGGGTGAGTCTGTTCCTCCTTGATACCTCCGCCCTTCTTGCCCATTTCCGCAATGAAGCGGGTGCAGCCCGAGTCCAGGCCATACTCGAAGACGAAGGGGCTGAGCTACTGATCGCTGCTGTCTCGGTGACTGAACTGGCGCGCAGGGTTGCAGAACTCGGTGCCGGAACCATGGAAGCCCGCGCCGTCGCCCTGGAATACGCAGCCCTCGCTGACCGGGTGATCTCAGTGGATGCAGCCCTGTCCATCCGGGCCTTTGAGCTTGGAGCAGCTTCCGCAAAGCGCATCCCTTTCGTCGATGCCCTTATCGCTTCAGCCGCCTGCCTTCACGATGCCATCCTCGTCCACCGCGACCTGCACTTCGGGTCGATCCCGATGGAGCTGCTCAGGCAGGAGTTCCTTGAATGAGGGGAGCCTGGTTTGAACATGCTCATATGATGCCAACTGCAGAAAACTGCCGACCGCGATCGAAAGGTTCAGCCTAAACCCATCGGGCGGCTGGAAGGAGTCCCCAAATTCCATGAGATCCCATTTCCATCCCCCCCCCATACTTTCACTCTGCCCTCAGCTTCGCTATCCTATTGCCAATGAGCATCGTGACAAAGACGGGCGACAAGGGTACTACGGGGCTGTTTTCAGGCGAGCGCGTGGCCAAGGATGACCTTCGGGTGGAAGCCTACGGCACCCTCGACGAGCTGTCCTCCCAGCTTGGAGTGGCCCGCCATTCGGCCAGGCTTGAGACGACTCTTGAGGCCATCGAGGCAGTGCAGCGGAGCATTTACCGAGCCGCTGCTGAGCTGGCTTCGCCTAGCCTGATCCCCGCCCAGCCTTTTACCGAGGAAGACTGCGAGGCGCTCACAGCCCAGATCAGCGACCTTGAGGAAGCCATTCCCCTGGGCGGCTTCGTTCTTCCCGGCATGACTCCCGCCTCGGCCGCCCTCGATGTATCGCGCACCGTCTGCCGTCGCGCCGAGCGCCGTATCGTCGCCCTCTCCCACGAGGCCCCTGTCAGCCCCCAGCTCCAAGCCTGGATCAATCGCCTCGCCGACTGGCTCTTCATGCTTGCGCGGCAAGAAGAAGTCGCTGCGGGGAAGCTCACTTTCGTGAAATGAACCAGCGCTGAGCGGCACGGCACAAAAAAAGGCCCGGCGACTTCCCCTCAGGGGAAGGCCGGGCCATCAGAGCACTCTGGCCTGACTATTTCTTCTTGCGGCTAGCCTGGATGGCGTCAGCGATGCGCTTCTCGATGTCGGAGAAGCTGGCCTTGGCAGCGCTCGCCGCGTCGCGGGCATCCTTGAACTTGCCGCCCCCGAAAGCAGTGTCGGCCTCGGAAAGCTTGGTTTTGGCCGAGTTCAGCTGGGTGTCGAGCGAGTTCAGATCGAGTCCAGCCGGGCGGACCTTTTTGGCAAGGGCTATGGTTGGCTGCAAACCAGATAAGGCCTTCTTCGCGTCGGCGATGAGGCTTGCTGCCTCGTTCTTTATCTTTTCCTTTGCACCGGCAACCTCGGCTTTGGCCTGGTCAGCCAGGGCCGCCGCCTGGGTCGCTGCAGCCTTCGTCTCGGTATATTTCTTGTCGGAAAGGAATTTCTCCATGCGGGCAAGGCTGTCCTTGGCCTGCTGAAGGGTTCCGGGAGCGTAAGCTACAATATCGGCGTCCTTCTGCGCTGCTCCGACCTTGGCGCGCGCTGCGTCGATTTCGGCCTTGGGCGGCTGAGCGCAGGAAAGGGCGAGGGCAAACAGTGCCGCGACCATCGCTCCAGCAGCCAGCTTCCGTGCATGCTTCATGATTTCCTCCAGTTCGTCAGTGAATACTATATCGCGGATAGGGGCCAAAGGTCAGCGTCTCCTATGCGACACGATCATTCCTGCCGATATTATCGTCGCAATGTCATTGAAACGTAAGCTCCCGTTTTTTCCCGCCCTCCTCGCGCTTGCGGCCGGGCTCCTTGCATTTGCATGGCCGGGGCCTGCCTCCGACCCCCTCCTCCGCCTTGCATCGGCTCTGCGCGAGCCACTTGCTGCCTACCGGGAACCCCTGATACTGGAAGCTCCTGCGGACGGGGGGCTGGCCCCCTCCCGGCTAGCCCTCGATCTCCTTACCCTGGCTGAATTTGGAGCCCTTTCCATCTCAGTCGAGGTACCGATTGACTGGAATGCCGGGAACTCCACCTCGACAACCACAATCGACCGGCTCAGGACTTCGATAGGCGCCGAATTCGATCTGGTTTCGGGGAATCTCGATGGCTTCTGGCAGGGGCTGCGCTCGGGTTCCCTTCGTCCGGTCGATGCGCCTGCCTCCTTTGGCGCCCTCCAGGGCCTGGTCCATTCGTCAAGGGCCCGCCTCGTGGAAGAAGCCACGCCTAGCTCAGATGGGATAGCCAACCTTGCCGCCAGCCTCACGCTGACCGATCCCACCTGGCTCGGACTCCGTCCCCGCCTCGGAAGTGCCGACGCGATGTCGGGGAGCCCAAGGCCCGCGGCACCCTTCGCTTCACAGCTGCCGACTTCCTTCACCTTTTCAGAGCCCCCGGAGTTTCCTTCGATAACCAGTTTCGAGCCTCTTCCTGCCACCCTGGAGGAGGCGTTTTCGGTAGCCGGCTTTGTAGGTCAGCCGACAGCTAGTGGCGCCCTTGCCTCCGGAGTCCCCCTCGCAAGCTTCCTGCCCCTGGCCCGGGACGGTGAGCGCCTCGTGCCGAGTTCCGCCCTCATGGTGCTGGTGCGGCGCCTTGATGCTGGGGAGCTAAGCGTCGGCGACTCAGGAATCCTTCTCAAGGAAGCCAGCCTTCCACGCCAGGGAAGGCGTGAGCTCCTGATACCCCTCGACCATGGGGGGAGGGCCTGGTTTGATCGTGAGGCGGCCGCTGGAATTGGGCCTGATGGACTGACACAGCTGTCTTCGACCAGGCGCCTCGAACTCGAATCGCTCCGGGAGTATCGCCAGGCCGAATCCCGCGCCTACGAGGCGATACGGGCGATCGAACGAGGGGGATACCTGGTCGAAAGGAATCCGCCATCGGAGGAGTGGGCCCGTGCCCAGGCCATGGCGCTTCGTGTGTTGCCCGGTAGCCCCGAACCGCTGACGCTTGCCGACTGGAAGGCGGCCAAGGCAGCGGCCATCCTGTCGGCCCGTGCGGCCCTCGACGAGAAGACCCGCATCGACACGATGTGCGCCGGGCTCCTGTCCCTCGAGTCGATGTCAGAGGAAGCGAAAATGGGCGTCCAGGGTCTGAAGGACCGTGCCGACTCAGCCTTCGACGCAGCGGCCCAGGCCCTGGAGGAGCTGGCTGCAAGGAAGCAGGCCCTCACCGAGGCTGTCGGAGCCTCGCTCTGTCTCATCGCTGACAGGCCGACCGCCTCACCCGATGGCTTTGTGGGGAAACCCGGAATCCCGGCCTTCGATCCCGCTGGCCAGGCCTCGAATTTTATCCGTGCCGGACTGTCGGGCCGCTTTGTGTCCTTCGCTCCGAGGGGAGACATCGCCCTGATCGGATGCCTCGTGGGAATCGCCCTGGCACTCCTCCTTCTTTTCCTGCCGGATTGGGCAGTGGCATTGACCGGGTTCGGCCTTGCTCTCGCCCTCGGAGCTGCGGCCATCTTCGTATTCGTGACGTCGGGAATCTGGTATGGGCCTCTCATGCCTGCGGCAGCGGCCATTCTGCCAGGCCTCTCGGCAGGGATCTGGCGCTTTCTCAGGTTCAGCGCTTCGAGAGCTTCTTGATCGCGGGGGCGAGGGCCTTGAGCCTGACGACAAAACCGCCCCCCCTCTTCGTTCCCTTGTAGACGCCCTCGTTGGTCCAGGCCCTGAAGCGGGTTCCGTCGTCGGTGAAGGCCGAGCTAGGCTCGCCTGCGAAGGCGGACTCGCGCAATTGTCCCCACAGTACCTCGGGGTCGCCGAGCCTGAGCTGCGGATTGTCGGGAGGGAATTCGATGAAGGACTCGTGGACGCCCCGCAGGTCGCGGGGAGCCTCGTCGGTGGACTGGAGGTAGCGGATCAGTCCCGCCTTCCTGTCGATGGACTGGATGACGGAAGAATGGACGGGTTTCCCCTCCCTGTCGCGGAATACGATGATGTCGGCAGGCCGAAGGTTGGCGATCTTCTCGTCGACCAGCTCGAAAGCCTTGTTTTTCGGTGTGAAGAACCAGGTGCCGATGTAGGGCGCCGCGTAGTAGATGCGGGAACCTCCAGACTGGCGCCCCAGTGCGCGGGGCAGGTCCAGGCCGCCCGCACGAGCCACCGCATTAAGGCTGTGCCATACAAAGCCCGAGCAGTCCATGCCAAGGCCTCCGACCGCGAAAAGGTAGTCATAGACCGCGGCCGAGTCGATCCCCTCTCCAGTGGAGAGCACAACCGGTTTGTGCGGCAGTCCCGGGTAGAGTCCCGCCTTGGCGCGGGCCACGAGCCAGAGGTCTCGGCTGACCTCCCAGGAGCGCTTCGAAAGGTCAAAGACGATGGCCTTTTCGTTGCCGTCTCCGAGGGCATCGGCGTAGGTTCCGAAATCAGGGCTGGCGATGAGCGCGGCGATGGCTTCCCAGAGGAGCTTCGGGTCTGCCTTGCCTCCACCCTGGACCGAGAGGTCACTCTCGGCGAGTTCGGCACGGTCATTGTTCTCGCCGAAGGGGATGCGGATGGAGACGATGCGGCCGCCGATCACAAAGGTCCTGAAGCAGGCGCGGTAGGCCGACTCGATGGAGGCTTCCACGCCCTTTCCCCAGCGCTCGGCGAGGTCGTTGAGGTCCACGGCAATGCCCGCCTGGGCAGCTGCCTGCAGCGGAGCTTCCCGCATCTGGGTGATGGCTGACAGGACTGACAGGAGGATCGCAGCGATAGTGGTTGCCACCCTGGGGGAAACCCTCATCGAAGCGATTCCTGGCGTTCTGAAACCAGTCCATTGATGAGGAGGATCTCAGGCCTGTACTCAAAGTGCACGGCATCCCAGAAGAACCACTTCCCACCCCAGGCAAAGCCATATTTTTCGAAGATCCGGACAACCTGGGCAGGCACCTGGACGCGCTTGGCCATGGGGAGCTCGAACCAGCGGAGTCCCGTCTTCCGTGCGTCGAGCCAGTACCAGGCACGACCCCTGACGTTCGAAGGCATGATATCCAGCGCCACTCCATAGGAGTGGAAGCTCCGCGAGATGGTGCCCGCCACGCTTCGCCAGAGATAGCCATCCACGTATTTTATCGAGCCGATCCAGGCTGCGGTCGCCTTGTCGTCACGGGCGGCTGCACGCAGGTCCCGTTCGATGGCCGACAGCTCCTCCATGATACTGGGATTGACGAGTACTTCCTTTCCCAGAAAGCGGATTGTCTTCATGCGATCCCAGGCGCGACCCTCGTTGGGGCTGTCCCAGAGCTGGTCGTAGAGGGCCGGACTACGCCTGGAAGGGTTTGAATCGCGCCTGGTGAGTTCGGACTCCAGCCTTGCGCGTTCCTCCTGGCTTAGTTTCCGTACGGCAGTGAGTTCCTGCGGGTAGCTGTAAAAAGGCCAGGGGCTGTAGAGGCCTTGGTCACCTGCGAAATCCAGGGTAAGGAGCTTCCCTCCAGCCCAGCGATACCAGACCGAGTCGAGGCTCAGCTGCCAGTCCCCGTCCTTGAATTGGGGCATGGAAAAGCGTCCTGGCCACAGCTCATGGAAGGCGCTGAGGACTGCCTGAGCGGAGAACCTGGGCTCTTCACCGTAGTCCATGGCCTTTGTCTCAGCCTGGAGCCTGTCGGGGTTCACCCATAGGGCCAGCATCGCCGCAGTGATGATGGTCCAGACGCGGGCACGGCGAGCCTTCACGTAGCCTGACATGCAGCTGATACATTCCGGATGACCCTGGCTATCGCCCCTGCTTTCTCCTGATGCGGGAGGTGTCCCGCGCCTGGTGTTACCTGTAGTTGGACATCGCCGCCAGTGAGCCTGGCGAGTTCCCTGCCTGCTTCCAGCGGCACTATCAGGTCTGCTTCACCCCAGACGATGGCCCTCGGGCGACCTGCGTCTGCAAGTACGGCCAGGAAGCGCTTTTCGAGCTTTCCGGCCCTGAGGATCGTATCCCTGAGGAGGGAAAAATAAGCCCGGAGCTGCCCCTCCGACTCGACACGGGCTACAACCCGGGAAGCCAGGAAGTCGCGGTCTGCCTGGCTCAGGGCTGCGAAATCGGCGTAGTAGGGATGGAGCGAGCGCAGGGCTGCCCCATGGTCCCGCCTGAAGGCCCGGTAGCGCCCCTCACCGATGAGGGGAAGGGCCATCGCAAGGAGGGCGCCGGAGGGCTTCGAACGCACTGGCATTCCCCCATCCAGGAGAACGAGTCCTGCGGCGAGTTCCGGCGCCTCCGAGGCTACCAACTGGGCAATGGCAGCACCGAGGGAAGAACCCACGAGGATGAGCCGCGAAGCGCCGGCATGGGCTGCCACTGCCCGGACAGCCTGGCTGCATCCCGCGAGCGTCGTCGGCTTGTTTGTCAGCGAGCGCCCGAAGCCGGGAAGGTCGAGGGCGATAAGGCGATATTCCGGGCCTAGGAGGGGAAAGAGATGCCTGAAGCTGTCAGCTTCGTCGCCGAGGCCATGGATGAGCATGATGGAGTGGGGTCCGTCCCGGCCCTCTGGCGCTGAATCGAAATAGAAGAGCCGGGATTCCTCGCCGGCTGCTGCTGCGGATGAAGCAACTGTCCTCGCCAGGGGAGCGAGGGCAGGCCAGGGGAGCATTCCAGGATCGACTGAGCCGCCTACATTCATGGGCGCTACGCTAGCATGCCCGGAGCGCGCCTTCAATGCCGCCTTCGCCTGTGTCGGCCAACCTTAGCCCTTGGGCATGTCGAAGTTGAGCATCCAGCGCGTGCCAAAGCGGTCCGTGACGTCGCCGTAGAGGGAGCCCCAGAATTCAAGCCTGATATCGGTGTTCACGGTGCCGCCAGAGGCGAGCTTCGGGAAGATGCTCCTGATTTCAGCTTCGGAGGAGCAGTACAGCATGAGGCTGAGTGCGTTTCCCGAACTGATCGGTGGGCCACCACCGAAGTTGTCTGAAGCCATCATGCTGAAGTCAGGCGCTTCCAGATGCGCATGCATGATCTGGCCATGGACTTCCTTCGGCATGCCGGCGGCTGCAGGTGACTCTCCCACGGTCATGAGCGTGAGCGTGCCGCCAAGGCAGCCCTTGTAGAATTCCATCGCCTCGCGGCAGCTGCCGTCAAAGGCGAAATACACGATCACCTTGGCCATGCTGACTCCTTGCAGCCCGAAGGTAGTGGAGCGGCCCAGCGAAGGCAAGGTTATTTCGTCGTAACTAGCATTACCCGGAAGCCCCTGCCGAGGAGGGGCGCCTCGATGGCTGGCAATCGCCTTTCCCGGGGGTCGGCGAGGAGGATGGTCGCTCCCCTCCACGGGCCCTTCCCAGGCCCTTCCCCGCTTTGCGGATCCAGGGCCGCAAGGGCGGCTGCGACGGTGCCGCCGTCCAGGATCCTGTCGTCCCTGTTCACGATTGTCATAATTGCTTCAGTATCCGTTTCGATGCTCAGCACGAAGGCTCCGTCACCTCCCTCGAAGTGCGAGAAGGTCCTTTTCCCTTCGTTCAGGAGGCCGGCATGCCGTTTCCTGAATCCGGTCAGCGCACGCATGAAATCCAGCTGGGGGCCGCCAGAGTCTACCCTCTCCCAGGACATGCAGCGCCGGTTGTCGGGGTCGCCCCCGCCCTCGAGGCCGACCTCGCTGCCGTAGTAGATGCAGGGCGAGCCAGGCAGCATGAACATGAGAAGCCAGCCCAGGCGTGCGAGCGCGAGGTCGCCTCCCATCTTGTGGACAAGGCGCTCCGTGTCGTGGGAGTCCAGTAGATTGAAGTTGTTGCGGATGACCGGCAAGGGATAGCCGAAGTCGATGGCGTCGAGCCTGTGCTCGAAGGCCCGCCCGTCCGGTACCTGGCGGCGCGACAGGAGGAAGTCCTGTATGGCACTGCCATAGGGGTAGTTCATCACCGCGTCGTACTGGTCGCCGCGGAGCCAGGGCATGGCGTCGTGCCAGATCTCCCCGACTATGTAGGCTTCGCTCTTGATCGCCTTTACCCGCTTCCTGAACTGGCGCCAGAACTCGTGGTCGACCTCGTTGGCTACGTCGAGTCTCCAGCCGTCTATGTCGAAATCACGTATATAGCGCTCGGCAACGCCCAGGAGGAATTCGCGGAGTTCGGTGTTGGAGGTGTCGAACTTGGGCATGCGTGTGGTGAAGGAAAAGCTTTCGAAACCCGATTCACGGGAGTTGCCCGTGTCGCGGCCCAGGGGAAAGAGGGGCCAGGAGCGGATGTGGAACCAGGGGGCGTAGGGCGAGTCCTTGCCGTTCTTGACGACATCAAGCCAGGGGCCGAAGGTCCTGCCACAGTGGTTGAAGACCGCGTCGAGCATCAGGCGGATGCCGCGCGCATGGCAAGCCGCGACCAGGCGCCGTAGCGTCTCGTCGTCCCCGAAGGCCGGATCGATGCGAAGGTAGTCCTCGGTGTCGTACTTATGGACTGTCGGCGCCGCGAAAATGGGAGTCAGGTAGATCCCGGTGATTCCGAGCCCTGCCAGGTGCTCGAGCTTCTCCAGGATGCCGGCGAGGTCGCCGCCGTAGAACTCCTCGTTGCGGACAGGTCCGCCCTGCCAGGCTTTGACGCCCAGGGGGCTCTTGTCCGGATCTCCCCTCCTGAAGCGGTCCGGGAAGATCTGGTACCACACCGTACCGGACACCCAGTCGGGAGCCCGATACACATCGATCTCGTTGATGTAGGGAAAGACAAAACTGTTCCAGTAATCGCCCTGGGGGAGGCCTGGGGCCTGACCCTGGGGGCCTTCGGCGGGGAAGAGGCCCTTTTCGCCATACTCGTACCAGGTTCCGCCTGAGCGAAGCCAGAAGGAGTAGCGCGCCCGCTTGTAGGGGGGCTTCCAGACGATTTCCCAGAAATCCCGGTTTCCGTCCGATCCGCTTCGGCTGAGGGCGAGGTCAGCCTTCTTCCAGGTCCAGGTGCCGGGATCGGTAGCGCTCCGCTCGAACTCGTGGGGGTCGCCGCAGCGGAGGACCACCTCGCTGACATCCCCTGTGGCTGTTGCCAGCCTGAGGTGGAGGCGGGCGCCATCGAGGGGGTAGCACCAGGAATCGGTGGCGCGATGAAGGACGGCGGCGGCTATCATTTCCGGAACCTCCCAGGCTGGAGCGAGGCAAAAATCAAATTGACGAAACTGTGATTTCCGACTAGGCTGAGCCTTAGTAAACCGTTTTACTACGGGAATCAAGGGGGGGTGCATGATTCGGAAGACGATAATGGTCCTGCTTGCCGTCGCAATTCTTGCGAATGGCGGTTTCGCCCAGGCCAGCAAGGCGAAATGGGATGGCGCGAAAAAGCAGTTTGCCCTCGAAAAGGGCGTCAAGCTCCGGGTCGGCGTCGATAACGACAAGTGGGGCACCCAGATTGTCGCCATGTGGGACAGGATGCATCCCGAGGCCCAGGGCGCGGTTGAATACGTCAACTTCGGCTCCGCGGGCGGAATCGACATGGTCACCCAGCTCCAGGGCGAGGCTCCCGATGTCTGCCTGGTCGTCGACAACGAGATTGCCCGCGGCGTCCAGTCCCTCCTCAACCTCGACAAGATCCTCCAGAATCTCGGGGCCAATGTCGCGATGGAGCCCTACTACTCGAACACCAATCCCGAAATCAAGAAGGGCACGGTCAAGTTTGTTCCTGCCGCCTACAACGGTATGGCCTTCGCCTGGAACAAGACGATGATGGAAGCCCTCAAGCTCGACAGCTCGGACAAGAACAAGGATGGCCTTCCCGACGCCTTTGACACCTGGGAGAAGATCTTCGCCCTCGCAAAGAAGTGGCAGACCGATCGCCCGAGCTACCAGGGCAAGCCCGTCAACATTGTCTATCCGATGTCCCTCGACGAGGTCTGGTCCGGCTATTCCAACGTGACCGCCGCCGGTTGGGAGATCTTCAAGGAAGGCGATCCGACCAGGCCAGGCTTTGAAAAGGCCGAGTTCGCCAAGGGACTCGATTTCGTGAAGGCAGCCTCGGATGCCATGATTTCGGTCGAGGCGAACGGTGCCAAGACTCCTGGAGCCTCGATGACCTGGCGCTGGGATGACGCCCTCAACAACCAGACTGCGCCCTTTTTCCTCGCCGGAACCTGGATGGACATCAACGGCGCCGAGGTCAAGGGCGCCTACGACATCAAGTTCTCCCGCCTCCCCACCTGGGGCGGCAAGCAGCTGACTCCCTTTGTCGCGAGCAAGGGCTTTGTGATCAATGGCTTCAGCAAGTTCCCCTCGGCTGCCTCCGAGCTCTACCGCCTCCTGTACACCAAGGAAGGCATGCAGCTCATGATCGGCAATTCGGGCTACATCCCCGCCCTCAAGGCTGGCTCGCCGATCAATCCCGATTACTCGGCCGACCAGAACAAGTCAGAGATGAATCTGGCCTTCAAGGCCGGCGTCATCTGGCCCCTTCCCTCGGCCCTCCTCCCCGCCAACAAGGGCAAGCAGGGCATGGATGTCTACTACAACATCGGCCTCAACCTCCTGTTTCGCTCCGTCTGGGATGGCGAGAGGACGTCCGCCGACGTTCAGTCCGAGGCGGTTAAGCTCGCTGCTGACTGGCTGGTTTCGAACAACAAGTAATTAGAAGCATCACGCGCGCGCGGTGGCTCAAGCGCCGCGCGGCCGCGAGGAGAAGCACTATGGCTGATGTCCGGGATACACCCGGTTCCGCTCGTCGCGGCAAGGATCCAGGGCGTGGCCGGAAGCGGACCAGCGGGGGGGCCTGGGCCATGGGGCTGGCATCCCTTCTGGTGATGGGCTTGGGGCAGTTCATCAACACTCAGCGGCTCAAGGCCCTGATCTGGTTTGTCATTCCCCTTCTTTTCCTCGGCCTTGAGTGGAGCAGCTCCGATTGGGGCAAGTATCTCGCCCTTCGCTCAGGCAAGGTTCCAGCCGCTGAGATGGCGGGAGTTCCTTCTACTGTCGCTCCTCCTGCAGTGGTGGCACAGCCAGCGCCTTCGAGCCCGGCCCCCTCATCCACGGCCGAAGACGACCTCTACGGCAGCACAGAGCCAGCCGCCGCAGCGCCTGCAGCCACTGCAGAAGCAGCCACCCCCTCCTCGGCACTGGCAGCGGGCAGCCCACCCGGAGCGGGTGAGAACCTTGGCGCCGCCCTCTACGGCGATGGCGTCACCCCCGACGCAAGCTACTTCTCCCAGCGCTATGTCTATCCGGACTACGGCACGGGCGAAAAGAAAGCCTATGTCATCCGGGACTACGGTGGCTTTTTCAGCCGTGGCATCTGGGGACTCGTGACCCTCGGTACCCTCGTCATAGACCAGGATTACGCAGGCGGGAAAATCGAGCTTTTCAACAAGGTGACGCCCTGGCTCTCGGCCGACAACTCGGTCGTGCGCATCGGGGAGGGGCTTCTGGCCCTGGCTGGCCTCTTTCTCCTCGCTGCCCTCTGGATCATGGGGATACGGGACGCCATCGACACCCGGCGCCGCATCGAGGAAAGCGGCAAGGCCGAGGGTTTCAGGAGCTGGGCCGAGAGAGTCTGGCAGGACCTCTTCGCCTACATCGTCTCTGCGCCGGCCTACCTGGCCATACTCTTCTTCACCCTCATCCCCTTCGTGTTCACCTTCCTCCTGGCCTTTACCAATTACAACTACCGGATCAAGCTCGGCCTCCACCTGATCAATTGGGTGGGTTTCGACACCTTCCGCTTCCTTGCCGTCGACCCCGGCTGGCTCCTGATCTTCGGGCAGATCTTCCTGTGGACGGTTTTCTGGGCGCTGATGTCCTCCTTCACCGTCTACGCCCTGGGCTTCCTCAACGCGATGATCGTGGAATCCCCCCTCATAAAAGGAGGGAAGGTCTGGCGCGCCATCCTCGTGATCCCCTGGGCCCTGCCGGGACTCATCACCCTCATGATGTTCCGCAACGTCTTCGACAAGGACGGGCTCATGAACCAGTTCCTCTTTTCCTCGGGACTGATGGAGCCGGTGACCAGGTTCCTCTTCGCCGTCAGCCTCGAGGGCAAGCCCGACGTGCCCATCTTCTGGTTCCAGCCCATCTACAACGGCAACCTGGCCAAGGCCATCGTAGTACTGACGAACCTCTGGGCCGGCGCTCCCTACCACATGATGATGATCATCGGCGTCCTGTCCACGATACCGCGCGACCTCTACGAGGCCGCGGACATCGACGGGGCAACCGGTGTGCAGCGCTTCCGCTTCATCACCTTCCCCATGGTCCTGTCCTCGACCTTGCCCGCCCTCATCATGACCTTCAGCTTCAACTTCAACAACTTCGGCTCGATCTACTTCCTCACCGGTGGCGGTCCCGTCTGGGATCCCGCCAAGACGCCGGACAGCCTCAAGATAATCTCGAGCGCCCTGCCGGGGCAGACGGACATCCTCATCTCCTGGATCTACAAGCTCTCCTTCACCAGGAATTTCGAGATGTACAACGTCGCCTCGGTCTACTCCATCCTGATATTCCTCATAGTAGGGACCTTCTCGGTGGTGAACATGGTGCGCACGAAATCCTTCAAGGAAGAGGGGGGAGACTGACATGGCAGCCACCATCAACGCGAACGGAGGTGCCATCGGACGAAACGCCCTCCGCCTGTTCATGTATTTCTGGCTCATCGCGGCCTGTGTCCTCGTGCTGGCACCGCTGTTGTGGATGCTCGTGGCATCCTTCACCAAGGGCAAGCTCCTGTCCAGCGTGAGCCTCATCCCGAGGCCCGACCAGCTGACCCTCGAGCACTACCAGTACCTCTTCAGCTACCGGAGCCAGACCGGCGCGGCCCTCCCTGACTTTGTCTCGTCTTTCCTGCGCTCGCTCGCGGTGGCCGCCCTCAATACCGTCACAGTTGTGTTGTTCACGACCATGACGGCCTACGTTTTTGCCCGCGTGGCCTTCAAGGGGAGGAAGCCCATCCTCATCGGACTCCTCCTCCTCCAGATGTTTCCCTCCTTCATGGGCATGATCGCCATCTTCATGATCTTCAGGGCCTTGGGCTGGCTCAACCAGCCCCTTTTGTTCGTGACCTTCTATCTCGCGGGAGCGGTGCCCTACAACATCTACATAATCCGCGGTTTCATGCGGAACATCCCGCGCTCCATCGACGAGGCCGCCACCATCGACGGGGCTTCGCGTTGGGCGATCTTCTGGCGCATCATCATGCCCTTGTCGATGCCCATCATCGGCTTCATTGCCCTGAACGCCTTCATGGCGCCCTGGATGGACTACATGCTTCCCATGCAGCTATTGTCCATGCAGAACCAGACCGTGGCCATATTCCTGTATCGACTGACCGATCCCTTCGTGACGCTCTACTACAATCCCCTCAACTTCATGGCAGCCGGGCTTCTGTTGGCGATTCCCATCATGGCGGTGAACCTCGTGACGCAGCGCTATGTCATCTACGGCATGACCGCCGGAGCGGAGAAGGGTTGACTCAGGAAGTCGGAGACAGGTCCAGGGAGGAATGCGACCCGGCAGCTGCCCATCCGGAGGCGGCGCTGCCAGCTTCAAGGACGAAGCTCATAATTAGGTCATGGTTCTTCAATAGGGATGCCGAGGCCTGCGGCCAAAGACTATCCTGGACTGCCGCCCTCCTTTGTCTGCTGCTGGCGGGTACTGCCGCTGCCTTTCCCTTTTCCCTCGGACGCTACCGCGAAGCCTTTGCTCTGGCCGATCCCGCTCGCTGGCCGGGCATAGGGGCAGCCCTGATGGAGGTGGCCGCGAGGGGCGGCGGGTTTTCCGTGAAGGGGGGAGTCTTTCTTCCCGACTCCTTGTGTCCGGCGGAACTGTCGGCAGGGGGCTGGCGCATCGTGCTTGACGGAGGAGAGCCCTGGACTGCCGTTCCGGAGGGCCGCGTGCTCCGCTTCGGAAAGACCCGGATCACGGCCAGCGAACCCGGGACGAAGAGCCTCCTCGACGGACCCGCCACCGCCTTGGAAGGTGTTACAGGAGGAGAACTCCGCGAACTCGCGCGGGACCGCGGCAAGTTCACCATATTTGTGAAGGGTTTTCTCCAGGCCCTCTCCTCTGCCGAGGCGCCTGGCGCCATCCTCGCGGCCTCGGGCCTCATGCTGCTCCAGACCGCGGCCTTTGTCCTGGTGCTAGGAGGCTTCCTCGCCCTTTCCGCCATCGGAATCGGTGGCCGCGTCGCCTCGGGTCCACGCGCAGCTGGACTCGCTTCCTCGCTCAGGACGACAGCAGCGCTTTCAGTAGGGCCAGGACTCCTCGCCGCGCTGATCGGCTCCCTCATCCCGGGAGCAGGGCCGGCCTTCGCCTGGCTCGGTTTTTCCCTCATCCTGGGCATCCGGGTTGTATTCGTGTATATGGGACGATTCAAGGACAGGGCGAGGCGATAGGGTAGACAGCGATCCAGACGTTTCTAGATATTTATGGGATCTGGCCATTATTCCTTCCTGGACTGGTTGGCTAAAGCAGATAGGGCGGGTCGATGAGGTCGGGATTGTTCATCCACAGTGCCACATGAGCGCGCCATGGGGCCTGCTTGTAGGAGTCGGTCCCAAACCGCAAGCAACTACTTGGATTAAGAGTGCCGGTGGAGAACGTGTATAGGAAAGGCCCTGCCAGACGGGGGTAGGAGTCAGTCGTCGTCGCGAACGAGCTTTGTTCCGTTGGTTGTGTTGTCGTGTTCGTAGTGGCATCCGGCTGGAACGGGGGATGGGCGAAAGATGAAATTCCAGAGCAATGCAAACAGGATACCCGCCACTCCTACCGCTGGAAGCGGGATCGCTATGAGTAGCGAGACTGTCAGCACAACCCACCTCATGACTCAAGCATCGACTCGCCCTCGTGGCTTGTCAAGGAATAGTACATGAGCGCCCTAGTGTTTGTCCGGACTGAATCTAGGCTTGAAGCGGCTGGAAGAGGGCGGTTCGGACGGGGCGATCACTACGCGGACAATATTCTTCCTCTCGAGCCACACCAAGTTCCGCGAGGAGATCATGCTCAAGGAAGCCAGGCCTGTCGTCTTTGCTGACCTGGGGTTTGGGGTCCTGGATGCGATGGTGGAGACGGCGGCGTATGTGGTGGAGAAGCGATAGATGGGAATTATTCTCGATGGCATCTGGAACAAATATGCTATCGATAGCAGGCTTCGATAGTCTTTTTGTTCAGGAGTATCATGCACGGGATCAGCGAGCAGGCGGTGCTCACCATGATTCTGGAACGAGGTGGCTATGCCCGTTCCAAGGACCTGCGCGCGGCGGGGGTCCACCCTGGCGTCCTTCCCGCCCTTGCCC
>JBMOIK010000011.1:0-27954 GCA_049317365.1 Rectinemataceae bacterium
CGACGACGAGCTTCTTCATTGGAATTCCTCCGGGATGTCGATAGCGACTAAAAAGTCATGTATGCTAGCCCGAGAGGGTGTGGAGAATCAAGGCGAGGATTGTGCCGCCGCGCCGCCTGGCTGCGGCAACAGTTGGCCCTTCGTATCGAAAGGATATTGACGCGCAGCGCCGTGGCACCCAAAATGCACGGGCATTCCCATTTTGTCGATTTCACGGCAGCCTCCAGGAGGATTACATGCAATCAAACCGTGGATCGAGGACGCCGCGAAGGCGCGGCGCGCTCGCTGCGATGATCGTCTTTGCCCTTGCGGCACAGGGCGTCGCAGCCCTCGATTTCAGTGGAAGGGTAGATACCGGCTATCGCCTCGATTATGACGATCCTGTCGCGATCAACCGGGTCTTCAGCTACCAGAACTTCGAAATGGGGCTCGACCAGGGTCTCAGCTTCGCCTTCAATGGCGGCCTCCTGTCCGCGATCGGGACCAACTCGAGCGCGGGAATCTCGATACGCGGGCTCGACGACGCGAGGAACGATGCCGATGCCGACGCTGACAATCTTGGCACCTGGGTTGATTACCAGTTGTTCGGCATGAAGGTCGCCTACCAGAGTGAACTCATGGGCGTACAGGTCGGCCGGCTTTCCGATTGGTCTGGCGCTGCCTCGGCCTTCGATGGAGCCGGCGCGACGGTATTCCCCCTGTCCTTCCTTCGCATCGGGGCCTTTGGAGGCCTGCCTTACTCGGACGGGAGCGTCATTCGCGCGATTCTGAGCTATCCCTCGAAGATCGGCAACGGCGAACTCGAGGCTGGAGCGACATTCGGGCTTTCGCTTCTCGACGACAAGCTGGCCCTCAGCGCGGGCTACCTCTATCTCGCGCAATCAACCGATGTCGATGCCCTCATCGGCTCAGCCAGCAAGGTCGGGAAAAACCAGACCCTGCGCGGCTCGCTGTCTTTCGCCCCGGCTCCCTGGCTTTCCACGAGCGTCAACGCCACGATGATCGACTTCAAGCCGACCTACGCCTCCTTCAACGCGAACGGAATTGTTGACGCCCTGCACCTCCGCTACAACCTCGGTGGAACCGTCCAGCTTTTGGCGGCAGCCACCCTCGGCAATTCTTTCAACTCCTTCGCAGCTATCCTGGGTTCGGCCAATCCCTACTTCTCCGGTTCCGCCTCGGTTTCAGAAGAGCTCGGAGGCTTTATTCCCACGGGAGGCCTCCTCAAATCGGTCGCGCTCGACGCTTCTGTCGGCAGGAGGCAGCCGCTGGTCGCCAGCGATGTAGCCCTGGCCAATCCGACCATCACCGAGTTCCGTGCCGGTCCCTCGCTTTCCTTCGGCTTCGGGCTTTCGGCAAACGGCTATTATAGTTATGTGCTTTCGGATTCTGGAAGCTCTGCGCCAGAGACCATAAACGCCTTCGGTGGGGAACTGCGCTATCGCAAGACCCCCCTCGATATCCGCGCAGGCACCGCCTTTACGGCCAACGAGTGGACCGAGGACTATCTTGGCTCCGGTTACCACGACACCTTCAATGCACAGACCTATTATGTTCGCGCCAAGGTGAACGTGACCAAGACCTTCGATGTGCAGGCAAGGATGACCTACGAGTCCTCGGTGCTCGCCTCGGTGAGCGGTTCAGCCACGAGTACGGTCCGCGCCGAAGTCCGCGCAGGCTACAGGTTCTAGAGAGGAAGCATGATGGACCATACCTACACCAGCACGCGAGCCGCCGCCGCGCCAGGCCGCACACTGTTTCGCATGATCGCGGCCACCACCTTCGCGGTCCTTGCCGCGGGCTTTGCCGTCGCAGTTCCGATGAAGAACGCCGATGCCGATGACCCCTCCAAGCCCCACCACGGCATCATTATCAACCACCAGTTCAAGGTGGATCTCGGGCTTAGCTGCGACATCTGCCACAGCCCTTCGAAGGCGAATCCCAGGCTCATGGCCTTCCCCGACATGGACAGCTGTGGTACCTGCCACGCAGACGAAGTCGACATGGAAAAGGGCACGGATTCCTGCACCAAGTGCCACAGCAATGACGACTTCTCCTCCACCGTCCGGAAGAACAAGATCCTTATGCCGAACCTGAGCTTTGACCACCGCGTGCACGCAGCTGCCAAGGTCGACTGCCTCTCCTGCCACAAGGTCTACGACAAGGTCGGAGCCCACGGTGACGAGATGCTCCCAACCAGGAGCAGCTGCATCGCCTGCCACGCCGACAGGAACGCCGGACCGCCGGTCAGCCACACGGTCAACTGGATCGAAACCCACGGCAAGGGTCTCACTGACACGCAGAAGAACGGCACCTGCGCCCTCTGTCATACTGCAGCCCGAGGCAATGACTGCGCTTCCTGCCACCAGCGCGAAGCCCCAAAAACCCACGTCGCCGGCTGGGTCCTCCAGGCCCATTCCCGTGCAGCGCGGACCGACAGCCAGACCTGCTCAACCTGCCACAGCCAGAGCCAGTGCATCGACTGTCACACCGAGCAGAAGCCGTATACGCATACTTCGACCTGGGTGTCCGCCACCGGCCATCCCCTCGCCGCCTCGGCCAACCGCGCGTCCTGTGCGGTCTGCCATTCAGGCGCAGCATCGACAAACAGCTGTGCGTCCTGCCACAGCCAGACCCCGCCGACAAACCACACAGCTACCTGGGGAGGGACAGGCAATACCCACTGCACGACCTGCCATATCGACAGCTCCACCAACAGTTCCTACACGACCATGCCGCCTTACAATCAGGGGGATGCCACGAGCAATTGTTCTTTGTGCCATACTTCGTCATCCAGTATCGCTCTGACTAGTTCGCGGCATATCGTGCTTCACCGCCCATCGACGCACACGACTTCGACTGCTTGCACTGCCTGCCACAAGACTACAGGGACTAATCCTCCACCGATTCCGCATCCGCAGCCGGCTGGAATCACCACGGCAAACTGCCTGGCTTGTCATCCGAGGCCGTGATTGTTTGAGGCTTTGAAGCAAGGAAAGAGCCGCCTTGGGGCGGCTCTTTCTTTGCTCTCTGCGTCTTGGCAGTCCCCGATTCTCGACCAGGTGCGACTAGCACGTATTACTGTTTTACTCTGGCAACAGGAATCATGGGCAAGCTTTTCATAAAACGGGGAGATTGATGGCTATTCCCAGGCCGGCATGGCGGCAGTAAGCTCTTTCAACTTCTTGTATCGCTCCAACACAGAGTCAGGTGTCTGCACAAGGCTTTGCTTCAGCAGTTGAAGTGAAGGGGGAGATCCTGAAGGTACCGATGCCCTACCTTTGGATGCTGTGACCTTCTGCCCGACCAGGAAGAATCCCATGCTCATCAATTCGGGACTTGCGTCCGGGATGATGTATGCGTAGCCGCTCATATGCGCTTCATCATCGAATTTGAAGACATATAGGATGTCGATTTCGCTGTTGGATGGATCGTAGATGCTCCAGTCAGAGCTGGAGGGCCGATAGCCGCCCACGACGGCACCCCCGTCTTCCCCGGTTCCGATGGCGTTCCAGTCATCCCCGAGCCCCGTGAAATCCTTGAGGCCATAGAAGTGGTAATTGAAGCCGAAGTTGGTATCGACCGCAAAGGCCAGGCTAAGCCAGCCTATCAGCTTGCGGGATTTCTCATAGCTGGGAGTACCCGGAGAGGGGACGGCGAGATCGTAGCTATCGGTCGCTGAATGATAGCTATCACTTGCCTGGCAAAGCACCAAGTGCATGCCATCAATTGCCGGCTCGTAGACCAAGGAATCGCTTCTTGAAGCTTCCACTTTCCCGTCTACCAGCCATTTGTAGGTGATTCTCGGAGAATCGTGATCAATCACCTTTGCCTTGAAGAAAAGGGGCGTGCCCGGGTAGGGCACACCGCTTTCTAGGCTTATCTCAATAATGGGAACGTCGTCAAAGTATGAGCAGGCGACCAATGTGAGTGATAACAGCGCAACCAGAAATACTGAGGCGCGCCAAGATGCCCGATCCTGGTGTCGGCATTTTGGCGGGAGCGAAGATGCGAGCCCGCAATTGCTGCAACGGTGAAACTCGGCCATTTATGAGTGGAACATAGCATAATGCAGGACAATTTCAATAGAGCTCAATAGAGCTCAATAGAGCTCAATAGAGCTCAATAGAGAAAAAGAAGGCTCCCTTGCGGGAGCCTTCTTGGAATCACAGGATTCAGGATTCCTTAGGGCCTCGCGGTCCAAGGATTGGTGAGCGTGGCGCCATCCGCTTTGAGGAGGACGATCGCATCGTAGAGAATCTGGGCGGCATAGGTCGGATTGTGGATAGCCTGTGAGCGGTCAAGCTCGTAGAGGTAGAAGTTCCAGCAAGCCTGGTTCTGGCGCTTGGTCAGGTAGTTGTTCGTCTCGTTGAGCTTCCAGTCCTTACCCCTGACATTGGTGGTACCAACGGTGTAGGAGTAGTCGCCGGCAACGTAAGTACCCAAAGGATCGGTGAGGGAGACCCCACCGCCATTGGCATAGGCCTTGATGACTGGTGCGGAGTAGGCGGTCGTTGCGGCATCGCCCACGGCGTACTTTACAAGGGGAAAAACCAGTTTGCGAGTGATGTCAGCCTTGTAGAAGTTGGTAGGAGTGCCAAAGTAGCCAAGAAGGGTTTTCTCGGCAGCGTCGATGTTGGCGAAGAGAGTGAACTTGGAGCCGCTGGTCCAGAGGGTCCTGAAGGTGGTGGCTGTGGCCACACCGTCAGTGTGGCAGGTCAGGCAGACCTTCACGTTGTCCTTGGAACCGGTGGTGAGGTACATGCTGTGGTCGGAGACAGCACCACTGAGATTGGCATCAGCCATATCGTTGAGAGTGACGTGGCAGGTGACACAAGTGTCGGCAGGGGCACCGGCACCCGTGTAGTGCTTGGAAACCGCGAAGCCTTCGCCTGCACTGAGGGTGTAGCCATTGGTCTTGAGCGAGGCAACAAGGTGATCCTTGTCGGTGGTCGATAAGGAAACTCCGGCGTTGTCGGTACCGAGCATGAAGTCAGCCTGCGGACCCTGGTGAAGGAAGCGGGCAGTTGCCGTTGTCGTGCCGGCAACGGTTGCTAACGAGGCATCCTTGACGATTGTTGGATTGAGGCTGTCCTGGACACCACGGCGATCCTGGTGACAGTTGGCGCAGAGGTTACCCTTGCCGCCATCGTACTTGGTCGCGTAGGCGACGGTGTTGAAAGTCAGGGGGGTGGTTGCAGTGGCTGCTGTCTTGGTTGCATAGGAGATGCTGCTGCTCAGGTCCACGGCGGCGATGGTACGGAGGGCCATTGTGTCGTTGGTGTGGGGGTCATGGCAGGTAAAGCAGCCGGGGGAAGCGCCGCCTACAGGGGCGGAGTTGTACTGGTCGACCGCACTGGTTGCAGTCTGGTACTTGGGATGGGATGCGGCACCAAGCCAGGCTTTGAAGCCTTCGTCGGAGTGACACTTCGCACAAGAGGTGTTTGCCCCTTCTGTGAGGGCTACGCTGCCGGCATTTTCCATCGCCCACGAACCCTCGGCAACGGCGTAGGTACGGGTACCGGCAAAGTGACCGGAGTACTCGTAGCCAACCTTTGCGGCAGCAACATCGTACTTGACGGCATTGTGACAGTCCATGCACACGGCGGTCTGGTTGGCGAGAGCTGTCTGGGCGGCGGTGAGAGCTGCCTGGGTCGCGAATCCAGCGGTCGCTCCGGCAGTGGCCAGATTGGTAGTCTTGACATAGGCGGCGAGATCGGTTGACTGAGCGATACCGAGAGCCTCGCAGCTGGTGAAAACCAGCGCTGCCGCAAGAGCGGCGAGAAGCAGAATGCCCCACTTCTTCATAGTAACTCCTCCTGTAGGTATTCATTTCGGCCAGCTTCCGGGGGAACCCTTGCATGCCAAAACGGGCTGATGATTGGCTCATCCGCTAGCGAAAGGTTGTAACACGAAGAAAGAAGGGTGTCAATATTTTATATATAGAGTTATATCGACATGTAAATATAGATACATAAAAATCCAACTAAGGATACCATGCCATCCCCCGCCTTGACCCTGCTCCGATCCCCATGCGATACCGCCACAATGGCCTTCCTCGAACGGCGCTTTGTCGCCCTGTATGCAGCACTGTTTTCGGTTTTTATCCTCTTCGGCGCTTCGATGACCCTGGTCGGGGCCATCCTCCCCCGCATCTTCACCGATTTCCATTGGAGCTATGTCGAGGCAGGCATAGTACTTGCCGGTGGATCGGTGGGGCTCTTCGTCGGGACCTACATAGCGGGCAGGGCCCTGCGCGCTCTGGGAGTCCGAACCCTCCTCCTGGCCGCGCTTGTCCTCGACGCAGTGGGCTTGGCCTTCTTTGGAATGTCTCCCTCGGTCCTGCTCAACTTTGTCCTGTACTTCGCCGTGGGGCTGGGGCAGGGTTTCATGGAGGTGGGAGTCGACTGGTCCACGGTCAGGATGAGCGGGGAGGCTGACGCCCGTCCGATGAGCCTGGTCCACGGGGCCTTTTCCATAGGCGCCATGGTCGCACCCTTGGTGGTGGGGATACTCTTGGCAGCACACATCGAGTGGAGCCTGGCCTATCGCTTTGTAGCCGGCCTCTTCCTCGCCCTCATTTTTGCCGTGCTGTTCCTGCCCTTCGACCGCCTGGGCCGGGACGAGCGTCCACATGAGCAGGAAGAAAGCCCCATCAGGAATCCTGCCTACTGGTTGGGTTTCGCCGTACTCTTCCTCTATGTCGGAGTCGAGATAGGCGTTTCGAACTGGTGTGCCGAGTATTTTGTCCAGGTGTTCGGGCGCGGGCCGGAAACGGCCGCCCTCATGGTGTCCCTTTTCTGGGGAGGCATGCTGGCCGGCAGGTTGGGCATTCCCCTCTTCCTTCCAAAGGCGAAGACAGGGCAGCTCCTCGTGGTCCTATCGATCGCCTTTGCCCTTTCCGCCGGGCTCCTCCTGGCAACGGGACTGGTCGGTTCGGCGGCCTTCTGGCTGGGCGTAGTCGCAATACTGCTGACGGGACTCTCCGCCTCCTGCATCTACCCCTCCGCCATGACCCTGGCCGGCCAGGCTTTTCCGAACCACCAGGGACCCGCCATCGGCTTTGCCGCCACCGGGGGCGCGGTGGGTTGCTTTGTCTTTCCCTTTGCCATGTCGGGCATTTCAAGCGGCGCCGGCCTCGTCGCAGGCTTCGGCTTTTATGCGCTCATAGCCATCCTCGGGGCGGCCGCAGCCATCGCCCTCGCCTCCGTTGTCCACAGCCGCGCGGCAGGGCACAAGAGCGAATAGGGGGCGAATCGGGGGCGGACTCTAGGTGAAGGTCCGCCCGATGAGGTCCTGGATCAGGTCGCCGAGGTCGAGGAATCCAACGCGTCCGGCCAGGGTCTCCGAGGCCCCTTTCACGATTTCCGGCCGTGAGCTGCCAAGGATCACAAAGCGACGGGATGGATGATCTTTCCGGTCTGCGAGGACCCTCAGGATCGGGAAGAGTTCGGGCATCATCTGCACTTCGTCGATGACGACGACTCCATCAAGGTTCTCGAGTACGAGCATGGGATTCCCGAGCCGTCCTTGACCGAGCTCTGATCCCCATGCGATACCGCCTTGAGAGTGAATCCCTCGCCCGCGTCCTCGAGGGCTCACCAGAGCGGGATTTCATCCTGGATCTCTGGGAGGAGTACGAAGCCAATGCGAGCGCCACGGCCCGCTTCGTCAAGGAACTCGACCGCCTCGAGATGGGCTTCGAGGCCAGCGTGCACGCAGCCGAGGGATCCCAGCGGATGGGCGAATTTCACGACAGCGCGCGCCGGGCCATGAGGAGTCCAGACCTGTCGGAGCTGCTCGAGACGGCGATCGGGGGAGACGACAAGCATCACTGACTGCGCATGTATGCGATAGCGCCTATGAATTGGCGCATGGCCTGGCGCTGCCCGGAATATGCACGGAACTACATAGTGCGTACCGTATGGACAGGAAGGAACGTGGCATAGTCCGCCGCCGAGTCGAGGTCGGCGAGCACTGCCGGGTCGCCGGTTTCCACAAGGCGATGCGGACCGGCCATCAAGAGGTCCCTGATCCTGGCCTTCGGCGAAAGGGCGCTGATGGCCGGCACCAGCCCCACCGGCACCACGACAGGATGCCCGGGCCTGCCACGGAAGGCGGCAAAAAACACAGTGTCGGTATATTCACCTGCATGGGTTTCGAGGAGCTTCCGGATGATGATGGATCCGACAAGGGGCATGTCCGCAGGAAGGACGAGGAAGGCCGCAGCTGGACAGAGGCACTCCGCTCCGCGCGCCACCGAGCCGGCCATGCCAGCTTCCCATGCGGGATTGTCCACGACACGGACGCGATCGTGTCCGTCCAGGAGGGCATGGAGCTCCGCGCCTCGGTGGCCGGCCACCACGATGGCAGACAGGCCCGCCCCGAGCACGCTGGAAATGACCGTCTCAATTATTGTCGATTCGCCCCAGGCCAGGAGGGGCTTCCACGCGCCCATGCGCGAGGAGGCACCCGCTGCGGGGATCACGCACTCGAGGACTGCCAGGGCTCAGGCTCCGATGGGGTCAGACCCCGCGCCGCGCGCGGCCGCGCCTCGCTCCCTGGCTACGAAGTCCAGGATCCTGTCGATCTCGACCGCACAACGCGCAGGGGCGGGGCCACCCACCAGGTCGCGGGCAGAGACGAGGGCCTCCGGTTCGAATCGCGCGGCCAGGGCGGCGGCACCGATCTCGGCAAAGGCCGGGTGCACTGCAGCGAGGACAGCCGCGTCCAAGCCCTCGACTGTCTCAAAGCCCTGCGCCCTGCAGGCTTCCACCAGGGCCTTGGCCGCGCCGTAGGCTGTCCGAAAGGGCAGGCCTCGGCCCACGAGGATCTCGGCAGCGTCGGTGGCCCAGGCAAAGCCGCCCGAGGCAGCCTCGCGCATGCGTTCCACCCGCGGGCGGATGCCGCGCACGAGGGCCGCAAAGGCCATAAGGCTGCCGAGCGCCGTGTCGAAGCTGTCAAAGACAGCCTCCTTGTCCTCCTGGAGGTCGCGGTCGTAGGCCAGGGGCAAACCCTTCTGCATTGTAAGGAGATTGACCAGGTTGCCGAAGCTGCGGCCAGCCTTGCCACGCACGAGTTCCGCGGGATCGGGGTTGCGCTTTTGCGGCATCATGCTCGAACCAGTGGAGATGGAGCCATCGAGTTCGATGAATGCGTATTCAGGACCGGCCCAGAGGCAGAGCTCTTCGCCAAAGCGGGAAAGGTGCATGGCCACTGTTGCGCAGGCAGCGGCGAATTCCACCGCTGCGTCGCGGTCGCCCACGGTATCCATGCTGTTGCGGCTGGGGCGGGCGAAGCCCAGGGCGAGGGCCGTCGCCTCGCGGTCGATCGGGAGCGAGGTCCCTGCGAGGGCCCCTGCGCCCAGGGGACATTCATTGGCACGTGCCTCGGCGTCAAAAAGGCGGCCGTGATCGCGCTCGAGGGCCGCGGCCCAGGCCAAAAGGTGGTGCGCGAGCGTGACAGGCTGCGCGCGCTGGAGGTGGGTGTAACCGGGCATGATCGTACCGAGGTTGCCGCGCGCGAGGGCGGCGACAGCCTCGAGGGAATTCAGGATGGCCGTGCGCAAGGAGCGGTTGGCACCGCGGAGCCAGAGCCTGAGGTCGAGGGCGACCTGGTCGTTCCGGCTCCTGCCTGCGTGGAGGGCCCTCCCTGCGTCGCCCAGGCGCGCGGTCAGCTCGTTTTCAACATAACTATGAACATCTTCCGCAGCAGGGTCGACGTGGAGCTTCCCCGCCCGCGCCTCGGCCAGAAGTGCGCGGAGTCCCCTGTCAAGGGCCACAGCGGTGTCGCGGTCGAGGATGCCCCTGTCTCCGAGCATCGCCGCGTGCGCGATGGAACCCAGGAGGTCCACTTCCAAAAGCCGTGAGTCGACGGCAATCGAGGACATGAAGGCTTCGACCGCCGGGTCTAGGCCCCCGCCCGCACCCGCGCCAGACCAGAGTTTGGAACTAGTTGCCATTATTTTCTCCTCGCACGGCGAAGGATCGCTTCAATGCGCGCGGTCAATCGCCGATGGCCACTCCCTCGGCCCTGGCGATCCATGCCGGAGGCCAGGCCCCGTCACGGGCGGCCTTCGCCTCGATGTCGGCGAAGTTCTTCGGCTTGGCCGCCGCGATGCGCGCGCGTACCTTGGTGGGCAGGCCTGCCAGCGTGATGTAGCCTGTGGCGTCCGCGTGCGAGAAAAGGGGACCCGTCGTGAAGCTTGCCAGCGAGGCTGAATAGAGGGAATTGGGAGAAGCCACGCCTGCGTCGGTAATCGAGCCCTTCCAGAGCTTGAGGCGCACCGAGCCGGTGACGATGGCGTTGGTCGTGTCGAAAAAGGAGGAGAGGGCGATGCGGAGGGGGGAGAACCACTCGCCTTCGTAGACGATCTCGGCGAAACGCTGGGCATTGTGGGTTTTCCACGAGATCGTGTTGCGGTCGAGGCAGAGCTCCTCGATCTTGTCGTGGGCCCACATGATGAGGGTTCCCGCCGGGGTCTCGTAGACGCCGCGCGATTTCATGCCGACCACGCGGTTCTCCACGAGGTCGAGGATGCCGACACCGTGCCTGCCCGCGATCACGTTGAGCTCGTGGATGAGGGCTACAGGATCGAGTTCCCTGCCGTTGACGGAGACGGGCACCCCCCGTTCGAAGCCGATGATGACGTATTCCGGCGCATCGGGAGCCTTGTCCGGAGGAACGCACATCTTCAGCATTCCCTCCAGTTTGGGTTCGTTGGCCGGATCCTCGAGGTCGAGGCCCTCGTGGCTCACGTGCCAGAGGTTGTCGTCGCGGCTGTAGGAATCGGACTTTTTCGCCGGCAGGGGGATGCCCCGCTTCTCAAGATAGGCGATCTCCTCGTCGCGGCTACAGATGTCCCAGGTGCGCCAGGGAGCGATGACGGGGAGTTCGGGGGCAAAGGCCTTGACTCCGATCTCGAAGCGGACCTGGTCGTTGCCCTTTCCCGTGCAGCCATGGGCGTAGGCGTCGGCCTTTTCCGCGATGGCGACCTCGGCCAGGCCCTTTGCGAGGAGGGGCCGGGCCGCCGAAGTGCCCAGGAGGTAGCGCTTTTCGTAGGGGCTGCCCGCCTTGACCAGGGGCCAGAGGTAATCGGTGACGAATTCCTTCTTGAGGTCCATTACGATGAGCTTGGAGGCTCCTGTGGTAAGGGCCTTTTTCTCGAGGCCCTTCCAGTCGCACTCCTGGCCCACGTCGCCGCAGACGGCGATGACTTCCTTGGCACCGCTTTCCTTGAGCCAGGGGATGATGACTGTCGTATCGAGGCCGCCAGAGTAGGCGAGGACTATCTTGTCGTACACGGGGGAACTCCTTATGCCGATCAATCCATGATCGGTGAAACGGGGAATCGGGGACAGGGTGGGGATTAGCTTCAGAATCGACGGAGGCGGGTGGAAAGCTGGCGGTAGCGGGCTGGGCTGGGGCAGGGAAAGCCATGCAACGGACATGGCGTCGGACTGGATGTCACGAAAAACCTCCTCGGTACTACCTACAAGTTCGGATGACAGGTTGCCATAGTGCGGAGCTATCGTCAATAGGCAGGGCAGGAACCGAAGGGACCGGACAGGCCCCAGGGCCGGGGTGCCGCTGACGGAGCCGCGTCGGATTAAAAGGAACAATTAGTAGCATCGTGGACTGTTCGACCCTGCCATCGTGTTCGTCCGGGTATCCGGAACCTGCCGGGGCGGTATTCAGAGCCTGGGCTGCCTCGCTGCCAGTCCCGTCAGCCTGCCGAGGAACCCTCCAATAGAGAGTGCGAAACCCTCTCATGGCGAATTGATCGCAGGGGCTCCTCCCCCTAGCATCGCGGGGTGGATAATCCCCTGCGTACAGCACTTGCCAGGAATCTCAAGCTCGGGCGAAAGGCGCTTGGCCTTTCGCAGGCGGCCCTTGCCGAAAAGGCGGACATTTCCGCGGGCTTTGTGGGGGAGATCGAGATCGGAAACAAATTTCCCACTGACGACACCCTTCTTAAGCTCGCCGAAGCGCTCGGGCTGCCCGTGTATCGTCTGCTTATGACAGAAAGCGAAATACTGTCTGAGGCCGACTACGTGGGGAAGGAACTCGCCCTCGCCTATGCAGCTCGCATGCAGGACCGGATCCAGATGGGGGTCCGCGAGATGGTGGCAGGTCCCTGGGATCCTCTCTGAATTTGCGCAGCCGCGCCTACTCTGCTAGGATGGATCCATCTTTTCGGATCGAGGTTCCCATGAATCCTCTTAAATGGATCATCACCTACGGGTGCAAGTTCGGCATGCACTGCGTGCTCAAGATCGACAGCAGGGAGATGACCAAGATACGGCGGGAGGGTCCCCTCATCCTCTTTATCAATCATTCCGGCCAGATTGAAGCGCCGGTTGTCTATACCGAACTCGCGCCCCGTCCCAAGGTTACAGCCATCGGGAAGATCGAGCTCTTCAAAGGCATCCTGGGTTTCATCATGAGGGTCTGGGAGATCATCCCTGTCACCCGCGGCGAGTCGGATCTCGAGGCCTTGCGGACCTGTGTCGCCAAACTCAAGGACGGCTGGATACTCGGGATCGCGCCCGAGGGGACGCGCAACCAGAATGGCGAACTCAGGCAGGCCCAGGGCGGCATCGCCTTGCTGGCCCTCCATTCGGGGGCTCCGATACAGCCGATGGCCCAGTGGGGCGCCATGGACATCCTGGCCAACTTGAAGCGTTTTCGGCGTGCGCGCATGAGCATCAGGGTCGGCCCGGCCTTCCGGCTCGACACCAAGGGCCAGAAGCTCACCAGGGAAATCCGCCAGCAGATGGCCGACGAGATGATGTACCAGCTTGCCCTCCTCATGCCCGAAGAACTCCGGGGGGCCTATGCTGATCTCGGCAAGCTGACTACCAGGTGGCTGACCTTTGAGGAAGAAGCAGCCTCATAGGAAGCAGACCTACTGCTGGGGCTTCGGGCCCGGTTTCGTGCCCCGAGGGTGATGGCCGCCACCCTTCGCTGGGGCTCTCCCCGAGGTACCCTTCGCTGGCGCTTGCCTGCTTTCCCCGGCGCGGTCCCCCCTGGCCCGGCTCCCTCCACGGTAGCCTGCGCCGGCTGAGTGTCCGACCGGCCGCCTGTCTGCCGGATACCAGTGGAACCAGTGGGCTTCGGCCCCGTTCATGATTTCCCGAAGAACGGGAGCGGGCTGGCCGAAGAGGTGGCCTGCCTCCGGGTCGTTGGTGACGATGCCGAGGCTCCAGTTCTTGAAGCGATCGGCCGGATTGGCCTCAGCCTGCGGAGGCGCTTCCCTCGATAGTCCCCAGGCAGCGCCGAGCCGCTTGTAGAGGGCACGGGTTTCCGCTGGCGTGCCGAGCCTCTCGCCCCAGGGAGGGTTGCCGAGGAGGATTCCTTCTTCGCCAGGAGGGTCGCATTCCTCCGCAGCGCCTACGGCAAAATCGATGAGGGGGGCGACTCCTGCGCGGGCTGCGTTCCCTCGGGCATTGTCGATGGCCTGGGGGTCGGCGTCGCGGCCCACGAGGATGGGTTCCACATCCTTCCGCACTGCTGCGCGGGCTCGCTCTCGCTCGCCAGAGAAGATCGTGGCAGCGCCCTCGCGGATCAGGGGCATGGTTTCGATGGCAAAGTGACGGTCGAGGCCAGGTGCCCTTTCCATGGCAAAGTGTGCGGCCTCGATAAGGAAGGTGCCCGAGCCGCAGAAGGGGTCGAGGAGGCTCTTGTGCCGCCGGTAGCCAGCCAAAAGGAGGATGCCTGCGGCTACGGTTTCCTTGAGGGGCGCGTCGCCAGCGGCCTTGCGCCAGCCGCGACGGTGGAGGGCCTCGCCTGAAAGGTCGAGGCCGAGGCTGCACTCATCGTTGTCGAGGTAGATGCGGAGCGAGCGCTCGCGTCCGGTTTCGGGCATCCGCTTGAGGCCATAGACCTTGCCGAGTTTTTCGTAGATGGCCTTGTGGGTCACCGACTGGACGGTGGTCTGGGCTGCGAGCTTTGACTCGCGTATGCGGACGCGTTCGATGACGAGCCGGTCCTCCGGGGCGAAAAAACGTTCCCAGGATGGCCGGCGAGCGCCTTCGAAAAGTGCATCGAAGTCACCTGCGGGAAAGCGGCCGAGGATCAAGAGGATGCGCTCGGCGGTGCGGAGCTCGAGATTGGCCCTGAACAAGCCCTTCAGGTCGGTAGTGAATCCGACCCGGCCTGGTGTCTTCGAGCTGGCCTTGAGGCCGATCTTTGCGATCTCGAGACCGAGCATCTTCTCGAGGCCGAGGGCGCAGAGGGCAACGCCCTCGAAGGTATCTTCCATTGAAGCAGTATGGACTTTTGAGGGCGGTCGCTACAAGGCGGGAGCGTGGCATCGAGGGGGGCTGCCCCCTTGGGCTCAGGTCAGCCTCCGCCCGCAGCCAGCGATGAGGATTGATCAAGTGAGCTGAATTTCGCTATTTCCCGGAAGTGCTTGTCGCGATGTACAAGACTGGCTTGGGAGGCAATGGCACTTGCTGCGATGATGCAGTCGGTCGCAGGGATAGGAAGGCCTTTTCGCCGGGCATCGAAGGCTATACCTGCAGCATCCCTAAACACCGTGTCAGCAAGCGGCAGGAAATGGCATCCGCCGAAATCTTCTCGAATCATGCGCTGTTCGTCCTCATCGCGGGCGAAGCCTTCGACTTCGACGAGAATCAAGCCATTGATCGCAGCCTCGTCATTCTGCAGTGCTCGTTCGACGAGTTCCGCCGTGGCAGGATCGCCGACTGGCCTGTAGTACTCGATCCAGGCAGAAGAATCGATCAGGATCATGACTCAGACCGCATCCGCTCAAGATCACCTTGGTCCCCTGACAGGTTGAGCTTTCCTCGGTGCGAGAGGGCCTTTTTTCGTCTCCGTTCGCGCAATGCATCTTCAAGCGCTGTTTCAATGACTTCGCGCTTGGTCTTTCCAGCCTGATCTGCCAGGAGCTCCGCAATCAAGGTATCGTCTACTGTGAGTGTCATGCGCATGAAGCACCACCTCCTTGCACCACAACATAGCACCACTTGCACGAATTCGCAAGCCCAGGGCTTGTCCGGGCTAGTCCGCGTTGCTTGTCGCTTGCCTGAGACCGTGCTAGGGTTTAGGGCAGCTATTTTTGAAAATGGAGGCGTTCATGAAAGCGCTACCCCGCTTTTCAGGCGTTCCAGCTCTCATCGCCCTCGCCCTGCTTTTGTCAGTCCCCGCCGCTCAACCTGCGGGCGCCGCGCCGCAGGCGACCCAAGGCGTAACCGCAGGCGCTGCCCACGCCGCGGCGGCCACCGCTCAGGCTGGCGCCGTCTCCACCCGAGGCCTGGCCCTGGTCCTGGGCAACGCCGCCTACGCTAAAGTGAAGGCCCTGGCCAACCCGGTCAACGATGCCCGGGACATCGGAGCGGCGCTCAAGGCCCTCGGCTGGGAAGTGATCACCCTCACGGACGCGAGCCTCCCTGCGATGCGTCAGGCAGTCCGCGATTTCGGCTCGCGCCTGGACGAGCGGACACCCGGCCTCTTTTACTACGCAGGCCATGGAATCCAGGTAAGTGGTACCAATTACCTCGTTCCCGTCGATGCAGACCTGAGGCTCCAGGCTGAGGTGTCCGAGTCGACCCTGTCGGTGGACTTCGTCCTGTCGGTGATGGACGAGAAAAAGGCCCCCCTCAAGATGCTCATCCTTGACGCCTGCCGCGACGACCCCTTCAAGACAAGCCGGAGCGGAGGAGGGGGGAGGGGCCTGGCCGTCCTGGGGAAGGCAGCAACTGGTACGGTCATCGTCTACGCCACGGCTCCCAATGATGTGAGCCAGGATGGGACGGGGAGAAACGGCGTCTTTACCGAGGCCTTCCTGGCCAGCCTCTCGACTCCGGGTCTTGAGTTTCGCGATATCTTCGACCGCACCGGCGAGGCCGTCCGGACGAGGACTGCCGGCGCGCAGAATCCCTGGATGAACTCCAGCTACTACGGAAAGCTCTATCTGGTATCGCCTGCCGAAGCCGAGAGCCAGGCCAACGCACGCCTGGAAAGTGCCAACGCCGAGCTGGCCGTCCTCCTGGCCCAGCAGGATGCCCTCGCGCGCCAGCTCGCCTCTGCCGGAAGCCAGGCCGATAAGGACCGCATTGCGACTGAAGCGAAAAAGGCTTCCGCCCTCGAGGCCGCCAAGCGCGAGGAGGCGGCCACCCTCGAACAGATGCGCCAGCTCGCCGTCGCCCGCGTGGCCGAGGAGTCGAAGAACAGCGTCGCCAGTGCCGCCCGCGCGGACGAGGCCCAGGCCCAGCTGGCCTCACTCCGCGACCAGGTGGCTTCCCGCAGGGCGAGCCTCTCCACCAGCGGCGACTCAGGCGACATGGTCAAGACCAATTACTTCCGCCTGAAGTCCTACGTCGATTCCATCGCAGATATACAGACGCGCTTTGCCGATTCCCTCGCCGCAGGGCTTGCCGAGTCGGAAAAGGCCCGCCGGTCGCGCGTGGCAGTCATCGAAGGCTACCGGATGGAAGCCTGGGAGAGCTCACGCGAGCTGGCAGCCCGCAAGGCCGAGGCCCGAAGGATAGCCTCGGGTGACTACGAGCGCGAGGTGGCAGCCCTGCGCTCCCGTTACGCGGAGGCCAGCGACCGCGAGACTGGTGGCCTCGCTTCGGCCCTTTCCAGCCTGGAGACCTCCCTGGTCGGGCAGATCTGGCCCTTGGGTGGCACGAAACTGAAACTGGCGCGGGGCGAATTCGACCGCGATGACAAGACCTGGGTCTTCACAATGAGGGGGAGCGAGCCCGAGTTTTCGGCGGCCCTCACCCTCAGGGTGGCCTACAAGACCACGACCGAGCTCCAGAAGAACTTCACTGCCCTCGACTCAGCCTGGACCGCTGGTGCCATAGAACCCCGCGCGGCCGTGGGGCTGCGGAAAGGCCCCAGTGGAGACTGGGAGGCCTACCTCGCTACAGTTTCCCTCGTCCAGGTCGGAAACCCCGAAACCCTGCTCGCGAGCTCGAGCCCCGGCACCCCCGCCTGGACCCCGAAGCGGAGGCCTGGGAGCGTGACAGTCAGCGCCCTCCCCCTGGTCGGCAGCCTTGCAGTGGCGGGTAGCCAGCGCGCCGTAGCCCAGGGCGGGGTCACAGGCGAACTCAGCTTTGGCCCCCTGCCCACAGAGGAGGCGGTGGAACTCGTCTGGCAGGTCCCCGAGGCGACGAGCCTCGATTCCCCCACAATTACCATCAGCCTCGCCGAGGGAGAGTCCCGGGCTGTGGAGGCGAGGACCGGCCTTCTGGCCATACCCTTTATCCCCCGAGGCAGCTCAGTCGTCCTCGGGCGTCCCGGAACAACGCTCTTCGAGGCCCAGAAGGGGGAGGCAGGAAGAACCTTCGCCCTCCTGCCGGGAACCTATGAGCTGGGCCTCCGCGGCAGCGTCACTGGTTCCTGGAAGGTCCACATCCAGGAGGGGACAGTCACCTTCGCCAACGGTTATAAGGACACGGTCCGCGCCCAGCTCGTAAGCCAAAGGTCGAGGCTCGGGAAATCCTTAGGAAGCATCAACGCCACGACCAATCTCGGCCTCGCCTCCCTCGGCGCCGGTGCCATCGCCCTGGCAAGCTCGGGCTTTTCCTACTGGCTCGGGAAACAGGCTATCGCGGAGTACCGGAGCGCCACGGTTACCGCCGACATCAACGCGGCGCGATCCAAGTCCGAATTGTACACTACTGTGATGAACGGCTCCCTCGCCGTCGCCGTCCTCTGCCTCTACAACGGCAACAAGGTGCTTTCCTCCCGTCCCGACTCAAGCGCTCTCGAAGCCAGCATCAAGGCTCTCGACCAGGGAATCAAGGCCCTGGGGCCAAAGTGAGGGGGATGCTGGATGGTGGGGGGATAGTGCGAGTTCGACCGATAGGCGAAGAGTTGAGGAGTCATTCCATGGACAAAGCATCGATGTTGGGTTTCGTGGTCGAAAAGCTCTCGAGGCACCGGGAAATCCATCGCTACTCTTGTTTGGCAGCAGAGCGCGGGGGGAAGCCGTGAGCCAGAATCACCGCAAACTTTCCGAGCTCTGGTCTGTTATCCGGGCCATCGAAAGGGAGGGGAAGCTTTTGTATGCCGCATAAAACAGCCTTCAGCTTGCTCAAACTCGAAGGACTCAATTCATGAACATACGCCATTTCCCCCGGAGCAGCCCATGACCCTTACATCCTCCAGCCGCCCCCTGTCCTTCTTTTTCCCTGTCCTTCTCCTCCTTTTCTCCTGCCAGCCCTTCGGCAGCTACGACAACCCCGGCGACCCGAAAGCGAGCAATTACCAGGGCTTTGAGACAGTGGCGACGGTCGCGGACCTAAGCCTCGTGTACCCGAAGGCGGGCGGAACCTTTGAGGGTGTGAAGGTCACGCTGACCCAGGTTCTCGGCGCCAGCTCCTACCGCATCGCGCTCGCGGCCAGCCAGGCTGCCTTGGCAAGTGCGAGCGCCCAGGTCTCAGCCACCAATACCTTTGATATCAGCGCCGCCAAACTGGCTGACAAGACCACCTACTGGATTCAGGCTTCCGCCAAGGGAAGCGACGGAAACTGGGGGAGCTGGATTGAGCCTGTGATGTTTACGACGGCGTATTCGCCGGCGGCGACGCCGAGCTTCAGTCCGGCGGGGGGCGACTATACAAGCACTCAGTCGGTAACCATCAGTAGCACGACCGTCGGAGCGACTATCTGGTATACAAGCGATGGCAGCGATCCGAGCAGTTCTGTGACACGGCTTTCCGGCCCGAGCCCTGTGACTTCCATTTCGGTGCCCTTGGGGACAACGCTGCGGGCGGAGGCTACGGCGACAGGATATTCGGCTTCAGCCGAGGGGACGGCGGTCTACAGCAAGCTCTACAAAGTCGGCGATACCGGACCCGCTGGCGGCATTGTCTTCTACGATAAAGGCAGCGTTACTGATGGTTGGCGCTACCTTGAGGCGGCGCCGAGCGACCAGAGCACGGGCATCCAGTGGTATAACGGCAACTTCATTTCTGTTACGACAGGCACGGCTGTCGGTACCGGCAAAGCCAACACTGCTGCCATCATCGCGGTCCAGGGAAGCGGTAGCTATGCCGCAAGCCTCTGCAAGAACCTGAGCCTTGGCGGCTATTCGGACTGGTTCCTGCCCTCAAAGGACGAACTCAACCTGATGTACACAAACCTGAAGAAGGCAGGTCTGGGTGGGTTCTCCGGCGCCTGGCTGTGGTCCTCCTCTCAGAACGGCAGCGGCAACGGCGCCTGGGGGCAGCGGTTCTCGGATGGCGTTCAGGGCTACAGCACCAAGCACAACGATGGTTCTGTCCGGGCTTGTCGGGCCTTTATCAAGTAATCTATTTATCCATTGTCCTGGGGGTTCGGGGGCGAGCCCCCGACCGCTTCGCGGGGCCCTGAGGTCAGACCCTCGCCTCAACCCGCCACCCGACAAACCCGAAGGCTTAGCCCCCCGCCTGAGTTTCCCAATCCTCCGCAGTGTCTTCATGCGAGCACTACCCCTCATATGAAGATATGAACATATGAACATCTATTCATATGATGGGTTGTGTGTTCTCAGCAGCCCGCCTTTTGACGAACCCGGAGTGACAGGCCCTGGGGCTCTGCCCCCCCCCAGGTGCGTCATGCTTGTCCTCGCCGCGTGGGGGGGGTATCTTCGAATCATGGCAGAATCCATAGAAGTTCTCCGCGCATTTTTCGCACAGCGAACTGCGGGATAGATCTCGAATCCCCGGAACCGCGGCGTCAAGCCGAAGATGCCCTCTGGGCAGATCTCGAACGAAAACTAGGCATGAACGTCGATCTTGTCGTCCTTAACCGGGCGGCCTCCACCATTGCCGCCGCTGCCCTGACCGAAGGCATTCTCCTGGGCTGCAAGGACGAGGACCTGTACAGCCGCTATACGAGGGCAGCCACCCTCCTTGCCGAGGATGAACGCTGCTTCGCGGAGAGTTTCCTCCGCATCAAGGCGCGCTCTCGATCCCTTTCCGAGATCGACCGTGATCGCCTCGCGCGAATCGTCGATTTCGTCCTCCACGGTCCGTCCCTATTTTTGCGTCTGATCGAGGTGACGCGGCGCATCGCCCGACTGACAGGGGCTCCCGGCCTCGGACTGGACTGAGCAACCCTTATGCCTGCATTGGGTAGTCCTGGTTCCGCTCCCGCCTTTCAGCTTCCCGAATCCCGCAACCTGTCCCGGAGCAAGGCGGCCCGCTCGTAATCCTCGAGTTCGATGGCCTTTTCGAGCTCTGCCTGGATGCGGTCGCGGTCAGTAGGCTCTTCACCTGCCTCATTGGCATCTCGCCCCAGGTCCGAGTCGACGATGGCGTTCCCCTCGGTGACGAGGCTCACCGCGATGCCGGCCTCGTCGATCACCGACTCGGCGATGAAGATCGGGCAGGATCCCCGCACTGCTATGCCGAGCGCGTCCGAGGGCCTGCAATCGATGCGGAGTTCATGTCCTGCCTGACGGAGGATGAGACGCGCGAAAAAGGTGCCTTCGTGGAGGGAGCTGATTTCTGCGCGCACGATGCGTGCGCCCAGGGTCTCGATGAGGGTCTTTGCCAAGTCATGGGTGAGGGGCCGTGGCACATCGACCTTGCCGATGCCGATCAGGATGGCGTGGGTCTCGAGCTGGCCGATGAAGATCGGCACGGCTACGTCGCTGCCCTTGGGCCGGACGAGGACGACATTGCCCCTGTCGGTCTGCGCGACCGTCCAGATATCCGCTTCGACAAAGGTTTCGGCTGCCATCGAGCTTTATTATCGGGTATGGCGGGATAGGGCGCAATCGCGGTATCGTGCGGCGCAGAAAAAAGTCCGCGTCCCTGGCGGAACTCCTGCAAAGCGGAGGACCTGGCATGAAATCAAGCTACGAGAAACCTGATTTCTGGTCACTGAAGGCGAAAAAAGAAGGCTACCCCGCCCGCTCGGTCTACAAGCTCGCCGAGATCGACGCGAAATTCCATGTCGTAGGGGGATCCCCCCGCGTCCTGGATATCGGCGCTGCCCCTGGTTCCTGGAGCCTCTGGCTGCTTCGGAAGCTGGCAGGCCGGGGTTTCATCGCAGCCGTCGACCTCCAGGGCCTCAGCATCGAGCTGCCTTTCGACAACTTCCACTTCATAAAGGGCGACCTCTACCACACCGCGGTCAGGGGAGAACTACAGGCCCTGGGGCCCTACAACCTCGTGCTGTCCGACGCTGCTCCCGCCACGACCGGAAACCGCATCGTGGACCAAGGTGCCTCCGAATCGATTGTCGAGGCTGTCATGGACTATGCCTTTTCCTGCCTTGCCCCCGGAGGTGCCTTTGTCGCGAAAATCTTCCAGGGGGGAGCTGAAAAGGCCTTGCTCGATGCACTCCGGAAGCGCTTTTCAAGCGCCAGGGGCTTCAAGCCAGAGGCCTGTCGCTCGGAATCCTTTGAGACCTATCTCGTTGCTACGGGCTTCAGGGGGCCTGCCCCCTCGGGTCAGGCGTAACCGCGCAGGGTAGGGTCGCTGAGCTTCCTGATGGCGCGCGCGCGGGTACCGATTAGGGCGGAGACATCCTTGTCGCCAGGGTTCTCCATCCAGTCGAACATCGTAAGGAAGACGATCCCGAAAAAAGCCATCCCGACCGTGCCGAGATCGGCGTCAGCGGGGATCTGACCCAGGTTCCGGGCCTCGACCAGGACGGTCATGACCTTTGCGTTGTCGATCCGCCTGAGTTCATGAAGACGCTCCTTGAACTCGGGGTAGCCCCTGAATACATGCTCCGCCTGAAGGATCAGATAGGCGAGGTCCCGGTTGGAAGCGAAATACGAGCCAACCATGTCTATCCCGCCGAGCAGGCGGTCCATACCCCTGTCCTCGCGGTCGAAGGCCTCGGTCAGGCGCGTGAACATACGTTCGAAGAGTTCGAACAGGCACTCGAAGAGGCCATCCACGCCATCGAAGTGGCGGAATATGGCGGGCTCCGTGATACCCGCCCGAGCGGCGATGTTCTTGAGAGTGGCAGACCGCGGGCCGTTTTCCCTGATAACCCAGGCTGCGGCGCGGAGAATGGCGGTCTTGGCCTTGGAGTGTGGCCAGGTTGGATCGGTGTCGATCATGTCCATGTCGATTCCTTCAAGAGCGATTGCATCTTTCCGACCTTGGCCGGGGGCTTCCGCAGCCATGAAAGCCGTGTCACACAGCGCAGGATCCCTATTCCCAAGGCCGCCATGGCCCATAAAGCCAGACCTGGTTCCCTATCGAGCAGCAGGGCCCAGTTGAAACCGCTCCCGGCATAGGCGCCGATGACGGACGGAATGGCAACAAGGAGGATGAGCCTGATCGCGATCCCTGTCATGCACCGTAGGCGTGCAAACCTGAGTGGGGAGGAGGACCCCGAGGCATCCGCCCTTCCCCGCAGCGCCCGCGCCCAGGTGAGGGCCCTTCCCGTTCCCATTGTCAACACAATCGCATGTATAGAAGCTATCACGGCGAGGAGGATGGCACAACGTCCCCAGGGAATTGGCGGTTCGGTGCTTTCATCAAGGAGAATCCTTCGGGCTCCGTCCACCATGAGTGGCATTATGAGCCAGGAAAGGAGGACACTCCCCTCGGGTACCATCATGACAATGCCAGCCTGGCGATCCGGCCAGATCGCCGCTACCGCCGTAAAACCCTCGAGTGAGGCATCAATACGGAGTTCCTTCCCCTGCTTCGTATCGCGCAGCTTCCATCCATAGGTCCAGGGACTGTCTTTTACGAGGGGCGTGGAGATCCTTTCCGTGATGTCGGGGCCGAATGCATCGGTGCCTCCGAAACCAGGAGCCGTGAGGGCGGCCATGAAGCGCGCGAAATCGGGGGCGGTCGAGATCATCGAGGTGGAAGGGCCGTGCGAGGCGGGAAGTTCCTGGTCTCGCGGAATGGCAGTCCAGAAAAAAGAGGTAGAGCCCTGGGGTATCCGTTTGGCTTCACCGCCGCCCTGGGCATCGCTTTGCGCCATCTTGAGGGGCTTGAAGATGCGCTTGGTCACAAGTTCGGCAAAGGGCAGCTTCATCGAGCGTTCGAGGGCGAGGCCAATGGCGTCGTATCCCGCATCGAAACCTCGCCCAAGGCCATGGCCAAGACCCAGCCGGCCGCCCGCCTGCGAGGCGCTGCCCGCTGGCGAACTGAAATCAAGGTCGGCTGTCAGCCTGCTGGCAACACCGGCCAGGTTTGGTGGAGCACCGTGCTTGTCCGTCGAATCGAGGTATTGGTAGCCGCTTGAATGCGCGAGGAAATCGCGCACTGTAGGGGTGGAGGTGGAACCCGCCGACCCTGTCTTGTCTTTCCGTAGCTCGAGCTCAGGGACATAGAAAGCCAAGGGTTTTGAAGGATCGAGGTGCTTTTCACGCTCGGCTATCCTGGCGAGAGTACCGGTTATCGCCTCGCCCAGCTGTCCGATGGCCATCGGAGTGAAGGGTTCGAGGGGAATGCCACGGGCATCTGTTCCAAGCGCGATCGCCACATCCGGCTTTCCGTAGCGGACCGAAGCCGCCGTCATTCCGATGAGACCCTGCCTTTGCATCTCGCTGGAGAAAAAGCTTTCGAGGTCGCCGTAGCGCTCCGGCGCCATGTCGGGGAGATACACGAGGAGGAGGGCGGCCACCAGGATGACCACGAAGGGCAAAAGCCGTCGGAGCAGCTTCATAGCCGCAGCCTAGCACGAAAAACGGCTTTCGTCCCTCCTCCTCGATATCTGGGTCTTTGGGCTACAGCGAGAACAGCAACTCCTGATAGGTCGGGAAGGGCCAGACTGTTGCGTCGGTCACGCGCTCGAGGCTATCGACCGCTTCCCGGAGCTCGTCCATCGCGGGTACCACGCCTTCGCGGTAGGCGCGGGCGCAGGCGAGGGGTTCCTCGACACCTGAAGCGGAGGCCAGCACGGCGTCGAGACGCTCGAGCCGGTTTCCGGCGCTTTCGATCAGCGCAGAGATCGAACGGCAGAGCTTCTCCTGTGGGGCAGCCACGGCACCGACCGAGGCCAGTGCTCCGGCCTCTCCCGCCAGCCGTGCGGCGTAGCGCGTTCCGGCGGGGAGGATCGAGCGGCGCACCATGTCAGCCATCACGCCAGCCTCGATGTTGATCTGCTTTGCATAGCGCTCGAGATAGATGACGGCGCGGCTCTCGATCTCCTCCTTGGTGAATACTCCGAGGCGGGTGAACATCGCGACAGCCTCGGGCTTCACAAACTCAGGGATAGCTTCGACGGCTGAGCGGAAGCGGGGAAGCCCCCTCCGCTCCGCCTCGAGATGCCATTCCGATGCATAGCCGTTCCCGCTGAAGATCACGCGGCGGTGTGCCTTCCAGGCTTCCGCCACGATGGCGCGGGCTGCGGCGTCCGGAGTGGCCCCTGCTGCGATCCGCTTTTCGAGGCGGTCCCCGATCTCGGCAAGGATATCGGCGACGACCGCGGAGAGGATGGTGGAGGGGGTCGCTACCGACTGGGAGGAGCCGACCATGCGGAACTCGAATTTGTTGCCGGTATAGGCGAAGGGGCTTGTGCGGTTGCGGTCGGTCAGATCGAGGGGAAGCTTGGCCAGGCCTCCGGCTTTCATGTCGAGGTGGCCGGCCTTGGTTTCTGCGCCTATCCCGTTAGTGCTTGCAGCCAGGCTGTCGAGGAGGGCCTCGAGCCGGTCCCCGATGAAGATGGAGATCACCGAGGGCGGCGCCTCGTGGCCACCGAGGCGGCGGTCGTTGCCTGCGGTAGCCGCCGAGGCGCGGAGGAGGCCGGCGTTGCGGTCCACCGCTTCGATGACCGCCGTGAAGAAGAGGAGGAAGCGGGTATCCAGGGCGGGATCGCCATCGGGATCGAGGAGGTTGGAACCCTTTTCAGTGCTAATGGACCAGTTGATGTGCTTGCCTGAACCGTTCATCCCGGCGAAGGGTTTTTCGTGGAGGAGGGCGGCCATGCCGTGGCGGGAGGCGACCTTCATGATGGTTTCCATCACGAGCTGGTTGCCGTCGGCAGCCACGTTCGCAGCGCCGAAGACCACCGCGAGCTCGAACTGGTTCGGAGCCACCTCGTTGTGCTGGGTCTTGGCCGCGACTCCCATGGACCAGAGCTCGCTGTTGAGCTCGCGCATGAAGGCGTCCACCTTTTCGGGGATGGCGCCGAAGTAGTGGTCCATCAGCTCCTGGCCCTTGGAGGGAACAGTGCCGAAGACCGAGCGGCCGGTGAGCACAAGGTCGGGCCGCCTCTCGTAGAGGGCCTTGTTGACGAGGAAGTACTCCTGCTCCGGGCCGACCGTCGTGATGACCCGCTCGGAGGAATTGTCGCCGAGGAGGCGGAGCACCCTGATGGCGGACGTGTTGAGGGCATCGATAGAGCGGAGGAGGGGCACCTTCTTGTCGAGGGCGTGGCCGTAGTAGGAGATGAACGCGGTGGGGATGCAGAGCGTCACGCCTGAAGCCGAGCGCTTCAGGAAGGCCGGACTCGTCGTGTCCCAGGCGGTGTAGCCGCGGGCTTCAAAGGTTGCACGGAGGCCACCCGAGGGGAAGCTCGAGGCATCGGGCTCGCCCTTGATGAGTTCCTTGCCCGAGAAAGCCATGATGATGCGACCCTCACCGGCAGGGGCAATGAAAGAGTCGTGTTTTTCGGCGGCGAGGCCGGTGAGGGGATGGAACCAGTGCGTAAAGTGCGTGGCGCCCCGCTCGATGGCCCAGTCACGCATCGCACTCGCCACGACCTCGGCGACATCGAGCGAGAGTTCCGCATCGCCGGACTGGACTGCGACGAGACGGTTATAGATGGAAGCGGGCAGACGCTCACGCATCACCGAGTTGGAAAAGCAGTGCGTGCCGAAGAGGGAGGAGGGGGTGGGGGTGGGAGGGTGTAGTGTCGTACTCAAAGAGTGCTCCTTGGGATAGTCTGTTTGTAGATATGCAGTTTATGGGCCAACTTGGGGAAACTGACACGAGAAAAGGTCAAGGAGGCAATGGCGCACAGTAAATTGATTTTAGTATAAGAAAATAGGAAAAGCTAAAAGACAGCAGAAATCATCCGGCCCTATGCTGGGACTTGGTGCTTGATCTAGATTATGCTACATTCACGTAATATTGCTACAGAAAATCTACATCTTTGTCCGGAAACGATGCCAGTCAATGGCATATTTCCGGAGAGCCAAGCCAAAGCGGCGCTCGGTGATGCCAAGGGATTGGGCGGCAACCACAGCCTTGCCCTTGCTCATCTTGAGAGCCTCGACGATGAGTTCGCGCTCCATGCGTGCAAGGGTCGCGTCGAGGGTCGAAAGGGGGGCTGTCCCCGTCGAGGCGGCTGACTGGAGGCTGGGAGGGAGCTGCCAGGCATGGATGACCCCGTCGCTGGACAGGACGACCGCTCGCTCTATGGCGTTTTCAAGTTCCCGGACATTGCCCGGCCAGTGGTAGCTCATGAAGAGATCGATCGCAGGCGTCGAGATGCGGAGCACCGGCTTTCCAAGGCGCAGCCCTATGCCCAGGGCGAAATGGTCGGCGAGGAGCACGATGTCGCCGCCCCGCTCGCGCAGCGGTGGCATCCGGATCGGGAAGACATTGAGCCTCCAGAAAAGGTCTTCACGGAAGAGGCCCTCGGCCACCTCCTTTTCAAGGTCGCGGTTGGTAGCCGCCAGGACCCGTACGTCTGCCTTTATGGTGGAACCTCCACCGACCCGCTCGAAACTCCGCTCCTGGAGCACGCGGAGAAGCTTGGCCTGGACTGCCGACCCAAGCTCGCCGATCTCGTCGAGGAAGAGGGTGCCTCCCGAGGCTAGCTCGAAGCGGCCCTTTCGAAGGCTGTCAGCCCCCGTGAAGGCTCCCCGTTCATGACCGAAGAGTTCGCTCTCGATGAGGGACTCGGGGAGGGCTGCGCAGTTGACCGCGATGAAGGGCCCCTTTTTGCGGCCGCTGGCCTCGTGAAGGGCGCGCGCTGCGCGTTCCTTGCCGGTCCCGCTCTCCCCTGTGATGAGCACAGTCGCTTCGGTCGGGCCGACGCGTGCGATCAGGTGGCGCACCTCCCTGATCGCCGCCGAGCGGCCGATGAGGCCCGGGAGCTCGTCGTCGCCGAAGCCCTCTTCAAGGACAGGCATGGCCTGGAAATGATGAGGGCGGGCCTGGCTTTCGCTGCCAGTGAGTTCCTCCCTGCCCTCAATGCGATGGATGGACTGCCTGAGATGGATGGCTTCTCCCAGAAGGACCCCGAGGGCCTCGACCAGGCTACAGAAATCCTTGGATCCAGGCTCGGACCTCCTGGGTCTCGCCATGATGATGGCGACCAAGGCCCCCTTCACTGTCACCGGCACGGCTATCCAGGGGCCCTCGTCGTCCGCCCCCGAAAGCGCTTCGCTGCGCTCGAGGACCCTGCCGAGCGGGCCCTCCCCCATGTGCACGCGCCCGCCGACGGCAAGGCTCGATTGGTCCCCCGCGCCTCCATGCTTGTTGGCTGCAATACGGACTGGCCCTTCGACCCCCTCGGCCAGGGCCACTACGCCCCCCGACATGCGGCCCGATTCCACGAGGAGCTGGAGGAGGGGATCGAGGGCGTCCTGTACATGGGCAAAGCGCCCAAGGAGTCGTACCCCCTCGAAGAGGAGGGGGAGGTCGCCCGGATCGGGCGCGAGGAGGAAACTCGACTCACGTGAGAGGGCCATCCCCGAGAAACTGTCCGAAAACACAGGAGTTTGCAACACCCACGCCCCCGAAAGCGGCGGGAAGCGGAGCCTGGGCCAGATACCGGGCCAGGGAAGGCGCGGCGACACTGTACGGCAGGCTCCGATTTTGGGATAATCCTGTGGGCGCGACGAGGGCGGGGATCGGCAGGGAGCCGAAGCCGCCGGGGTCGGGCGAATCTGCCTGGGAAAAGCGGGGCTGCGGTGGCACGTCACGATGTTGTCATAATTGGTACTGGTCCGGCCGGGCTCGGCACCGCCTTCGCTCTCCTGGATTCGGCCAGGCCTCCCACCATCCTCATGCTCGACCGCAACGCCTTCAGCAGCCCGGTGTTGGCGACGCTGAGCGCGAC
>JBMOIK010000012.1:0-27079 GCA_049317365.1 Rectinemataceae bacterium
CGCGAAGGTCATCCTCGCGGCTCGCAAGCCTGACGCGCTCGAAGCGGTCGCGGCCCAGCCTGACCTGGCCGGCCCGTGTCACCGCACGCTCGTTTGCTCCGAGCTCCCTGAGGTTTTCCACGCATCGCAGGTCAAAGCGGGCGGCCAGTTCGGCGGCAAGCCAGCTCTGCCAAGGTCCCTCCTGCAGTTCAAGCTTGCCCGGAATGCGGTCGCGCCTTCCACCAGCGCCCGCGGGCGCTGCGGTAACCGATGCCCCGCGTTTCGAATCGCCCAACGCGTCCGGCACGCGGAAATACACAAGGCGGTAGCCGAGGAAGCGCTGGTCCACGACCCGTGCGAGGCTGGACCAGTCTGCCTCCGATACGAGGAGGGAAAGGGAAAAGGAGCGTAGTACTCTTTCAATCGCCCCGCGCCAGGGTTCCTCTCCCGAGAGGACTTCGAGGAGCTCGCCGACAAAGGGGAGGCGGGATTCCTGGATGCCCGACTCACGGGCAAGCTCGCGGCGACGGGCAAGGAAGTCAGCAGGAATATTGGATGGCTGACGCTCCATGGCGGAGAGTTCGGCCTCAAGTGAGCGTAACTCTGCCTTGGTTTCGTTGCGCCCGGCAACCAGCCCGTCGCGCTCCTTCTGCCGCGCGATTGAGGCGCCCTGGGGATCGGCCCAGGACTCCAGGAAGTCGCGCCCCTCGCCGACCAGTTCGACAAAGGCCTCTGCAGTTTCAGGCACTTCGCGGCCCAGGCTGTGAAGGCTGCCCGCGAGGCTGTCCCGCTTCTTTTTCCTTGAAGCGCGTTCATCTCCGTTGCGCCGGAGCTCGTCCTCGAGGCGCTCGAGCTCTGCCCCGCCCTCGGCGCGATACCGGGACTCGAGTTCGCTGAGCCTCCGCTCCTCTTCGTCGAGGGCGGCTTGATCCACCGTGTGGATTTCCGCCAGCCCCTCAGCCTCGCGTCCAAGTTCATGGAGCCTGTGTCCGAACAGCTCGATCTTGCGGGCATTGATCCAAGCTTCGAAGTGATCCTGAATTCCACCCGCCTCAACGAGGGCGGTGAGGCAGGCTTCGCGTTCCGAACGCGACTCGCGGGCGGGCCTCAGGGTCTCGATCTGGCGCCGCGCGTCGATAAGGGCCTTGTGGGCTTCGTCGAGCTTGCCGAACTCCTCGACCATGGATTCGGCGGCCTCGAAGGTGTCGGGGCGGTCAAGCATGAAGTCACGGAAAAAAGCGTTGAGGTCGCCGAGGTTCTTGGCCGACTGGGTCTTGTGGACGAGGCGCAGGGCCTCCTCGCGCTCGATGCCCAGGAGGCGGGTGAAACGCTCCTGGTAGGCGGAGAACTCCTGTTCGCAAAAGTCTTCAGCATACTGTTTTTTGATCTTACGCACGTCGAGGTCGAAAGCCTCAAACTCCTTCAAGGATACGGCGCGGGGCAGGATGAGATAGAGCCGCTTGACGTCCTCGTTGCGGTTGGCTCGGCCGCGTATCCATAGGAGCTGCACGAGGGACAAAAGGCCGCCGTAGCCATCGTCGAACTCGAGGGCGAGGGCCGACCAGGTGGTCTCGGCCCTGAGGTATCGCGTTGCGAACTCGCCCGATTCCTCGTCACGGTTCTGGCTCCACGCGCCGCGCACATAGGAAACGAGGCTGCGGTCGCGGCCTTTGCGCTCCTGGTCGCGGGCGGCCGCGTTGAAGTCGTGCCAGCGGGGCGGCACGAGGAGGGCGGCGATCGCGTCGAGGAGGCTCGACTTTCCTGCGCCAGAAGCACCAACTATGAGGAATCCGTCGCGGGAGATGTCCATGCGGTGGAGGCCCTGGAAAGTGCCCCAGTTGTGCACCTGGAGGCTGCGCGCGCGGTACTGCTGGGCGTTTTCGAGTCCGAGCTCGGATTCGCTCATTCCTCGTCCTCCCGGCCGTCGGCTCCGGCTCCGGCATCACCCGATTGATCGCCGCCATCATCGGAGTCCCCGAGCGAAGCTCCCGCCTTGATCGCCTCGTAGCGCCTGGCGAGGGCGGCGATCTCCTCGGCGGGAAAGAGGATGGCGAGGGCGGGCGAGACCTCGTAGCGCTCCTCCGTTCCGGGCAGCTGTGATAACAATGCGTTCTTCTTGAGTTTTTCCACAGCCGAGGATGCGCGCTTTGCGAAGAGGGCATGGTCGGTGTCTCCGCTGCGCTCGTAGATCGCCATGTGGTCGAGGAGTTCGGCAGGCTCGACGACCGCACGCTCGCCCCGGGCAGCCGAGTCGGCGAGGAGCCGCCGCAGATGGAGGAGGAGGACCGAGTCGATGAAGCTGAGGCTCATGGTCCGGAGGAGCCGAGGGATCTCGAGCCCGGCGGGTTCGGCCTGCCGCGTAAAGGCGACCTTCAGCTCGGAGTCGATGACGAGTTCGAGGAAGATGTCCCCGAGGCGCTCGCGCACGAGCTCTTCGTCCCGGTGGAGGCTGCGCCATAGGATGGAGTGCCGCCGCTCGTCGATGAAGGGGCCCTGGAGGAGCTGGACAAGGACACGGCGCGTTTCGAGGGCTAGGCGCCCGCTGTCTCCCTCAAACAAAGCTCTGCGTACTAGTTCCTGTTCGCCCTCGTCGGGCTCGGGCAGCTCATTCAAGTTCATCGATGCTTTCCTTCAGGAAGTAGGCGAGGGGGATGGTAGCGTTGCGCTCCCTGCCCTTGGTATGCCAGCTTGCAGTTTCGGTGGAATCAGCGACATGGCCGTAGCGAAACGCCAGGTCGACCAGGCCGACGAGGCTCCCGAGGCCCTGCTCCGCAGGATAGGCGCGCATGACCTCTCCGATGCTCACCTGGTCCCCTGTCTTGAGGAGTTCCAGGATAGCCTCCTTGAGCGCGCGATAGTCGATCTCGGCTGCGAGGAATCGCGCCGCAAGCTCAGCGGGATCGACCTCGCTGTCTTCTGCCTCCAGCATGGGCGAGGGGCTCCAGGCCATGGCGGGGTCATAGAGCCGCCACTGCCCGATGGAACGCAGCCTCGCGCTCGTACGGTCGAGCCTGAGACCGAGCTCTGCGAAGGGCTTGATGTCCTCATGCAGGGAGAGGGCAGCCCGTTCCGCCTCCGCGAGAAGTCCGGCTATGCGGCGTTTTTCCAGATACTCACGACTCTGAAGGAAGTCCCGCAGGCTTCGTGCGAGCCTGACCTGCGTCTCCCGGACGCGTCCGCCGCGGTCGAGGAGGATGTCCGTAAAGCCCGCGAGGAACTCGCGCTCCTCCATGGAAAGCCTGCCTGAAAAATCGCGGGCGAGTATCGACTCAAGGGAAGTCTCGAGGGATTCGCGGCTGCCCGCATTCATCAGTAGTCTGAAGAATCCCTCGAAGGCCCGTCCCGCCTCGGTCTGGGCGATGAGGTCGATGCCCGCGAAGACCTGGCCGAGGCCTGAACCACGATTCATCTCGCCCTCGACGAGGGAATGCCTGAGCTCGCGGTTGAGCTTTTCGAATTCAGCACCAACTCTGATGAAGTCATCGGATAGCTCCCCCGCGAGCGCGATGATCTCGCGGGCACGTTCCAGGGCCCGCTGCGTATCGAGGGAGGCGAGGGCATCCGAGCGCAGCTCTTCGATACGCTTTTCTATGCGTGTCATTTCGGCTTCGAGTGTGGCGATGCGCGATGCTGGATTGGGGTCGGTCTCCTCCTCGAGGCGCTCGACGAGGGTTACCACTGTGGCGAGGCGGCTTTCGGTGGCAGCCTGGCGCGGGCGGGAGAGTCCTTCCACGAGGCGTATTGCTTGCGCCGCATCGAGCGAGAGCTCGTAGCTCTCCTCGCTTTCGCCGGGGAGAAAGCGGCGCTCGAGCAAGCCCGCGGAAACCCACTGCGCGATGTATTGAGGCGCCTGATTGATGAGGGCCTCGCCCTGGGCACGCAGGTCCTCAATGTCGCGTCGGACGAATTCGCGGAGCGCCGAAGCCGCGACCCGACCGCCCTCCCCGAAACGCTCGGCCAGTATGGCAAGGGTCTGCGGCCCATTGGTTGCAGCGAGCAGCCTCCAGGCCGGGCTTTCGCGGAGGCGGCGGAATTCGATGGCGCGGGTGCTGAGCGACATGCTGCCGACTATCCTCCCTACCTATGATGATCGAGGCTGGCAAAGGGATCATGTGTTGCATCGTTCGCGGTATTATAGCGGGCTTTCCCATGACTAGTCAAAGCGAGCTGCGCATACGATCATACTTCCTGTGGGCGACGTGCGGAGGTGGACAATGGCAAGGGGAGAGGGCGCAGGCACGAGCCTGGGCACAGTGATGAATCTTGGAACCTGCATCCTCTGCTTGTTCGCAACCTTGAGTCCTGGTTCCTGTGCGACAGTTCTGAGCTCAGCGCGGGACTTGGGCGTTCCGGAAAAGACCGTGGCTCTTTCTTTTGATGATGGACCCTGTGAGGTATCTCTCTACGACATGCAGTTGCTTGATGTCCCGAAGGAAAGGAATATCAAGGCTTCATTTTGCCTTTTGTGAACTCGAGGGGTGGAGTACGATACATCAGGAACATGACCGATCAAATTGAAGCGCAGGGTCGTGCCGCCATAGTACTCCACAATGGATCTGAGCTTTTCCCCGTGCCAAGCAGTACCGACTATGTGAATACCGCTTCCGCAGCGGATCGGATCTGGGTGGCCGATGCTGGTGGATCCATGGTTGATGAACTCTCCAGCCAAGGCTTCAGCATCGTGGCCTTCCCATGATCCTGCCGAGCCTGGATTGTCAGAATTGACACTGGTGAGTGTCAGCTGTGATTCTGTGGAGACGAGTCCCTCAATATAGCCATGCCCTGCAAAGGTGGAGCTTCCTGCTATTCCATACCTGGGCGTCAATTAACACATTGTTCGTTTTGACTGAAATGATTGTGGTCTTGGCATGATACCTGCGATGTGGTTCTGTGGAGGTGATGAATGAGCAAACCAGCACTTGCATGGCTTTTTCTCCTTTTAGCTGGATCCGCTTTTGCGCAAGACCAGGAAGCCAGGATAGAAGCCCTCGAAAAGGATAACCAGGAGCTGCGCGCCAGCCTTGACGATATTCAAAGGGCTCAGACTGCCATCGATCCTATCAAGCTTGCCGAGGCCTTGCAGTGGGGGAGTGGTTGGGGCATGGATGCGGCCTTTGGAAGCGCTGGAACCCCCGCGCAGCTCCGGTTTGGAATCATTTCCCCGAAGCTCGCAAACCTGTTGACGACCGAATTCCGACTCCATGGACTCGAAATGACCAGGTACAAATATATCTCCGACTTAGCATTGGCAACAGATATGGTACAGGATTATGGTCTACAAGCCTCGACACGGCTGAGCGTCTGGACACCGATGTTTTTCAATTTCACGCGGGCCTATGTCGGCGGCGAGGGAATGCTGACCGCGGCTTCGGACAGCTTCGACCTCATCGCCGCGCGGTACAGCCTGCGAGCCTGGGTAATGTTCGGCTTTGAAATCTATCTCGCGAAGTGGGTCGCCCTCTTCGGGGAGGCCGGCGGCCCCCTCGGTAGCCGCGTGACTATCGCCCATGATGTGCCGAACCATGTATATGTGGATGATATGACTGGCGGCAATTTCGTGGCAGGTCTTCGCTTTTACCTCGGGAAATGATGCAAGCCGTTTCGTTCAGGATTATGCGCGTAGTACCAGTAAGAAGCCCCAGCGGCGGAGAAGGTCAATGCACAAGACCCTACTGATCAGCATACTCATCGGACTTTCTGTTGTGGCGAATGCCCAGGATATCGATGGGCGCATCACCGCGCTCGAGCGGGATAATGAACGGATCATGGCTGCCATCGATGAACTGCGAAAAAAGCAGGGTGACAACGAGCCCTTTTCCCTGAACCAGGAAATCCAGTGGGGCAAAGGCTGGGCCCTCGACACGGGTTTCGCGGCAGGTGGCATCCCGGCCCAGATCAGGTTGGGAGTCGCGTCGCCGAAAGCATGGAACCTCCTCAGCGCCGAGTTGCTAGGATCTGGCTTTTCCACGCGGGCCTATTCCCAGCCTGCAACCGGGCCGAGGACCTACGAATCGGTGTATGGTTTGCAGATAGCCGCACGCGTCACCGCCTGGACCCCGATGTACTTTACCTTTACCCGGCTCTATGGCTGCATGGAAGGAGCGCTGAACGGGCTTTCCTCTTCGACCGGCGGTGGCATCGGTTCGCTCCAGTACACACTTGGCGCCAACGTGCTTTTCGGTATGGAACTGTACCTTGCGAACTGGATTTCTCTCTATGGGGAGACGGGTGGATCCATTTTGGAGCACCTCCATGTCGGACCCGTTAGCGTGCCGAGCGACCTTGACTACCTTTCGGGACCACTGTTCACGGCAGGCCTTCGCTTCTATCTTGGCAAATGAAAGCATCATATATCATGATTGGAGAGTGGAAATGAAAAAGCTCGCACTTAGTATGACATGTGCAGTCCTGGCTATGGTCCTGGCAGCCCAGGAAGCTGGAGGCGACATGGGGGAACTTGAAAAGGAGAACCAGGGCCTGCGGACCGAGCTCGAAATGCTCCAGTCCTGGAAGGAGTCAGCACTGTGGGAAAACGGCTGGGGGGTCGAGGCTAGCCTGGGAGACGCATACGGGGGAATACAGGGTCAGGCCGGAGTCTTTTCACCGAAATTCGCAAGGCTCATCAAGGTTGGACTTCACGGGCTGGTCCAATTCGACAAGGCTAGCCGAGCGGCAGACCTTCTGAAGGCTACAGTACGGACGACTCTTTCGACGCCGCTGTTCTTCAGCTCTACGCGGATCTATGGCGGCGTCGAAGGAGTCCTTTCCGATTTTCTCCCAAACGAATATCATCCTGAATCGCGCTACGGAATCAATATCGGCTCGATTGCCGGTTTCGAGGTCCACCTCGGAGGTGGCGTTTCAATTTTCGGCCAGGTAAGCGGTCCCATTGACGCAAGGTTGAGCTGGGGGCAAATTTCAATCTATCCTCTCAGCGAATTCGGACTCCGCTACTACTTCGGGAACTGACGGCCTTTCATGCAAGCCCTCCTGTACTGGCTCCAGATCGGCATAGCCATGACGATCGGCTTCCTCGAACCGGTGGCGGCCTTCGACGGCCGCGGTTTGGTCGTGCGGATGGAGACGAAGGCCTTGTTCACCGACAGGATGCGCGATCTGGTCGCGCACGGCCTGACGCTCACCCTTGACCTGGACGCGTCGCTGAAGGTCGAACTGGTAAATGGCAGTACTATGAGGATATACCGCAACCAACGAAGGTCGCTCAGGCAGGACCCCCTGCTGAGGCACTACCTCCTCGAGGACGAGACGGGATCAAGGGAATACGCCGATCTCGATGCGCTTGAAAAGGCCGCACGGCGTTTCCAGCCCTTCGACTTTCCCTTGCCAGCGGCCTGGAAGTCCGTCTCCCTCTTCGCGAAGCTGCGTCTCGTCGATGACGCGGTCCTTTCCGACCGGCTCGGCATTCCCGCAAGCGAGCTCTGGGAGGGCTACTCGCCCACGATCATCAAGGAATGGAAGGCAACACCATGAGGCGCATCGTCGCCGGCCTTGTCCTCCTCGCAGCGCTCTGGGCGCTTGGTGCGAGCCTCCTTCTTTCGGACCTGATCTCGCGGGAAACCGCCCTCTTCGACCTCGCCGGCGAGCGAAGGTTGGCCGATCTTGCAGCCGAGTATGCCGCAGCCTTGGCCGGGATGGTGCGGCTTCAAGGAAAAGCACAGGATAGTGTTGCAGAAATTCCAGACGCAGAGCGCATCGAGGCCGACTCTCGCTTCATCGCCGAGCGCAGGGCGTTTTTGTACTCGTGGGGCTATTTTGAGCAAAAGATCCGTTCACGCTGGATCGTCGTCTATGCCGCAGCTTCAATCGCCCTCCTCGTGCTGGTCGGAGTCCTGGGCGCTTTCATGTTTCGACGCTCGCTGAGACTTGGTTCTGCCCTGGTAGCCGACCTGCGCGCCTGGTCCCGCGAGGGATTGATTCCTGTGTTGCGACGGACCGGCGACAAGGAAACCCAGGCCCTGCATGCTGCCCTCATTGAGGCCCTGCACGCTGCCTCCGACCGCGAGCGCTTCAGGCGCACCCAGGCCAGCGTCGGCGAGTGGCGCGCCCAGGGGCGCCTCCTCGTCCATGAAATCAAGAATCGCCTGTCGCCGATCCGGCTTGGCATGGACAGCCTCCACGACAGTTCCGAGGCCTTGCCAGAAGGCCAACGCGCGGTACTCGCCAGGATGGAGTCGAATCTCCTCCGTCTCGACGATCTCCTTTCGGCCTTTCGCGCCTTCTCGGGCCTGCCCGAGCCGGCCTATGGCGAAGTCGATCCCTGTGCCCTCCTCCGCGCGGTCGCCGACCGGCTCGAAGGAGGGCACAGGGTTGCTGTCGGAGGGGCACAGGGACCTGCCATCGTCACCGACGAGCGCTATCTCGATATTATCATAACTAATATTATCCTGAACGCCCTCGAGGCCGATGGCGACAGTCGGGTACTTTGCTCCTGGAAAGACCGTATCCTTACGATATCCGATGATGGGCCGGGAATGGACGGGGAGACCCAGGCCCGGGCCTTCGCCGCAGGGTTCACCACCAAGGACCAGGGCAGCGGCATGGGCCTTGCAATCGTGGAGGGTCTGTGCCGTATATTAAGCATTATGATTTCTGTCGATTCCACGCCGGGCAAAGGCAGTGTCTTCATGCTTGATTTCAGGGGGGAGCGATGACCGTCGCCATCCTCGACGATGACCGGGATATCCTCGATTCGCTTGCGGAGATGCTTGCAGATTGCGGCTTCGCGGCGGAAACCTTCGACCGCGCCGCCGATTTCCGGAGCGCATGGGTGGGCTCACGCTGGGACGCAGCACTCCTTGACCTCAACCTGCCCGTGGATTCAGGCCTCAAGGTCCTGGGCGAACTCAGGCGGCAGTGGCCTGAATTGCCAATTGCGATCATATCGGGCACCTCGGATGTGGGGCTCGCCGTCGAGGCACTTCGCGCGGGGGCCCGGGAGTTTTTCGAGAAGCCGCTGGCAAAACGGCCCATGGTCGAGTGGCTTCGCAGGCTCGAGTCGGCCGGCGAGTCCGAGCGCGAGCGCCATCGCCTCGCGTCCGACGCGCTTGAACGGTATCGACTTGTCGGAGAATCCGAGGCAATGGCGGCTGTCCGGGAAAAGATCGAGCGCTTTGCCGACCTTTCGGAACCAGTGCTCGTTCATGGCGAGACCGGGACGGGCAAGGAACTCGTGGCGGGCCTCCTGCATTACCGTTCGCGCCGCCGGGGCAAGCCCTTCAGTACCGTGAACGCCGCGGCACTTTCTGAGACACTGCTGGACAGCCAGCTCTTCGGGCATGCAAAGGGCTCGTATTCGGGAGCCGATTCCGAGAACCCCGGGCTCATCCGCGCCAGCGAGGGAGGCTCCTTCTTCCTCGATGAGATCGGCGAGCTAAAGCGCGAGTCGCAGGCCAAGCTCCTTCGTGTGCTGCAGGATGGCATGGTGCTTGGCGTGGGCCAGATACGTGCAATCAAGACAAATGCGCGCTTTATTTTGGCAACGAACCGGCACCTGCCCGCCGAAATCCAGCAGGGTGGATTCCGGGAGGACCTTTATTATCGTATCGCAAGCTTTTCCATCGAGGTTCCGCCGCTTCGAGAGCGATGCGAAGACATAGCCCTTCTTGCCGGGCATTTTGTGCGGGCTGCCTGCCACGAATACAACCTCCCGCTCAAGGAAATCGCCGCCGATGCCTTTGCGGCGCTCGGCGCATGGCCCTGGCCAGGAAATGTCCGGGAACTGCGCTCGGTCATACTAAATGCGACGATCAATGCAGGAAGGGCAACAGTGATTCTGCTGCGTGATATCGCCCTTGGTGCATCGCCATCAGGACAGGGCAGGACCGGCGGCGCAAGCCTGGGCCTTGTGGATGAGGCCATGCCGCTATCTGAAGCCAACAGGAAATTCGAGCGCAGCTATATCGAGCGGCAGCTTGCCCTCCATGGTGGCAGGGTCAGCGAGGCGGCGAAGACGCTGGGAATCCTGCCGAGCAACCTCCATCGCAAGATGCGGGAACACGGGCTCGGCTAGGCTGTCCGACTTAGCTTCTTCCGGATAGCGACTTCCAGCCCTTGACAGCGATTCCCTCCCGGAGCATGGACGCATCGCCTCCATAGAGCAGTGTGGATGACCTCATATTCGGCAGGAGCGCCGAGGCCCAGCGCAGTGGCGCAAGAAAATCCTCGCCGACCGTCGAACCGGATTTGATTTCCATTTGGTCGATGCCTTCCCCGCCGACAAGAAAAAGGTCAATCTCTTGTCCGCCCGAATCCCTGAAGAAGCTCATAGTACCGAGTGTGCCTTCATGGCTCCGTTGCTTGAGGATGTCAGCGACGACCATCGTCTCAAAGAGATGGCCGCGAAGCGGATGGGAGGAAAGTACCCGGGGGCTTCCAATCGACAGGAGGGCGCAGGCCAGGCCAGTGTCGATGAAATGAAGTTTGGGGCTCTTGATCAGGCGTTTCCCGATATTGCTGTGCCAAGGGCGGAGCAGGAACAGGACATAGCTCGTTTCGAGGAGGGAGAGCCAGTCCTTGGCAGTGTTCTGGCTGACACCGGAATCCGCAGCGAGGGAAGCGATGTTGAGCAATTGGCCTGTCCTGCCAGCACAGAGTATGAGGAAGGTCTCAAAGCGACCAAGATCTTTTACCGAGGACAGGTTTCGTATATCGCGTTCGACGTAGGTCCTGAGATAGGATGAGTAGGCTTCAGCAGGATCCAGACGGTCGGCTATGACCCGTGGATAGAATCCTGTATGGATGCTTTCCCAGGGATCGCCGAGTTCTCTGGCCGTAGAAATTTCCCCGAGGGTCAATGGATACAACTCGGCGATGGCTGTCCGGCCTGCGAGCGATTGGGAAATGCCACTCATCAAGGCGAAGCTCTGGCTGCCCGTCAATACGAACATTCCCTTGGTCTGCTTGGAGTCCACGATTCCCTGTATATAGGAGAGAAGGTCAGGAACTCGCTGGATCTCGTCAAAGACTGCTCCCTCCGGAAAGCCCGCAAGAAAGCCTCGGGGATCGCTCTGTGCAAAACGCCGAATATCGAGGTCCTCCAGCGAGGCATAGGGCTTGTCGGGAAAGATGTGTCGAACCAAAGTCGTCTTTCCGGATTGCCGGGGACCGGTCAGTGTGAGGATTGGATACTGGGCTGCCAGCCGAAGGAGCCTTGGTGAGGCGCTTCTCTCTATCATATGGAAATGATAGCTCGCGTTCTGCAATTATGCAATTCAAGTGCATAAATACACTCGTCTTTACTGGAGAATGAATTAAACTCCTAGCACGGTTCTCTACATCTCGACCAGGAGACTGCACCGCGTGACTTCTAGGCGTGCTGCATACGTACGACGTGCATCACAATCACCAATGGCAATCTCAATAGCCAGCGGGAGCTGTACATTTCAAAGGGAGGAGGCGCAGGAAAGCGCTTGCAGCAGGCCGCTGACAGCAAGCCGATTCTCCTGGCGGGAGGAAATCCCCAGATCGCGAAGGCTGAGGGCGACGCACTGGTACAAGCCTATATTGCGGCCATACCGGGCTGGAAACAGGGGGTTGGGGAGCTCCTCGACAGGCTCATCGTGCAGGGACTTCCCCCAGTGCACAAGGCGATCAAGTGGAACACGCCCTTTTACGGCATCGAGCCCACTCCCGGATAGAACACATTGCGTGAGTGTGGCGGCTGCGGCTTATCCAGAGCATTCCTTTTTGCTATATTGAGCGTATGGATATTCTAGCCTGGGGTACTGAGCTGAAGAATCGCCGCAGTGCCCTGGATCTGACTCAGACCGAGTTTGGGAAGATGCTGGGACTCAGCCAGGTAACCATCGCCAATTACGAACGAGGCACGCGCTTTCCTAAAAAAGAAACCCTCCTGGACATCGCCCGGATCTTCGATGTTTCGCTGGATGTCTTACTGAAGGCTCCGGAATATGTCGGCGCATCCACCTCCTTTTCGCGGGACTTCAGTTTCGAGGTAGATGCGCTTATCTCCTTATTGCTGAAAGAGACACTTGATGCGGCGATTAGCTACACCGGAAGCTGGAAGCAGGAACAGAACCTGGATCTGGCGGCTTTTTATGAGACTGTTCTTATTCCAGCCCTGATCAGGACGGGGAGCCTTTGGCTTGAAGGCTCAATCCTCGTATCCGAAGAGCACCTCATCTCCGACAAGATTCGTGAGCTTGTTTTTTACCACTCCAATCGAGAGCGTGAACGCTGTCCGGTCAAAGCACCTGTGGCCGGGCGGTGGATGGGGCTCTGCGCTCCGGGAGAAAAACACGAACTGGCACTCTTGATGCTCTCCCACATTGTGCGGCTCTCAGGATGGCAGACGACCTACCTGGGCACCCAGGTGCCCTTTCACGACCTCTCGGAAATCATAAAGAAGCAGGAACCTGACGTGGTGGCTATTTCCATCACCATGGATGAGAACCTTGCGGGCCTGGAAATGTACCTGAGACAGCTGGAAACCACCTTCGGAAGCCGGCCGGCCATCATGCTCGGGGGGGCCGGGGCCCTTAAGATTGACAGGAAGAAGTTTCCCCGGATTCATACCGGTGCTCAAACCCTCGGGGATGCTGCAACACAACTTGGGCGACTTCTGTTGTCCGGCTCCGAGCTGCCCTGCCTTCCGTAAAGCCCCGTCCTGGGAGGAAGGGCTAGGTGCCTCCTGTGCCGAAATATTACAAAATGAAATAATATGCTGACTTTCAGAATGCTCCGTATTATATTATGAAATATAGCCGGAGGTGATACGATGACAGGCAAGGAACTGAATGAGTACGTGAAGGCAACAGAATTGATGGTTGTTCCGGGTAAAGTGGCGCAGGTCAGCCAGTTTTCTTCCTTCCTTCAAAAACTGCCCCTGAAGTGGCAGAAGGGCATTGCAGCGCGAGGGGCCAAGACCAACCCCTATATGGGTTTTATTGTGGAACCCTACAGCTTTTTCCTTTCGTATGAGGTCACCGACATCGATGCCGCCCAGAAGCTTCTTCCCGAAGGCTACCGGATTGTTCCTACCTCGATGTTCGCCGAATCCAGGCCAAGGCCGAGCGTCATCATCGGGGCCTTCAATATCCATACCAGCGTATTCTGGGGTAGCCGCGTCGAAGTGTACCTGATAGCCGAGAACATCAAGACTGGGCTTCTGTCATGGATCATCGTCACCTATGAAACCAATACCAACAGCTTTGACCCAGGTCAGGGCTTTATCGGGGCTACGACGTCGCGGTCGGTGGTGACAACCTCGTATCGGGGTGATGTGATTGTCGATGTGGAAGGAGCCGAATCCGGTCACCGGATCGCGCTGAGTGCCCCTGTTTCCGCAGGAACCCTGGCTGCCCTGAATCAGCGACTCTGGATCGAAGGGAACCTCTCGGTCGATTACGGCTCGACCCTGAATGATGGCCCAAGCGAGCCCTTTGGCCTCATTTTCGATCCCCGCGAGATGGAAAGCGCCTTGATGATTCCCCTCGAGAAAGTAAGCGTGGATATAAACACCCTCTGCGGAACCTACACAGCCAAGGAACCCTATGAAGCGGGTTGCTTTCCCTTCGCCCAGCACTTCGTGACGACCAGCATGCCCAAGGGAACAAACATGAAGAACGCCCAGGACCTCGAGGATGCGGCCCTGCGCTTCAAGGATGGGACGCTGTCGAAGGGGCGCTGAGCCTTCGGTTGTCCAATGCACTGCGCGCCTTGACCGGGGCAAACCGGCAGAATAAGCCACGAATACGATAAATACCCTGTGCCTTGCTTTGATTCCCAGGAATACAGCTCGGCTGAGACATAGAAGGCTGCAGCACATATCGCAGCCAATGCTCGGAGCATGATCCCAATCTCTGCCTGGTTCATTAGCCACAAACATCTTTCAATTTTCCCCTTGCAGCCCTATACGTGCTCCATTAGGATACACGTATCGTCCATTTGACACGTATCAAACAAGCGACACGTATCGATGGCGAAAGGCGGGGCTATGGCCAAGAAAATCACGCTGACAGTCAACGAAAGCCTTTTCCAGAAAATAGATACTTGGCGATCCTCCTTCAATCTTTCGCGCCTGTTTCAGGATGCGGTAACCGAGGCTATCAACCAGAAGGAGAATCTTCAGCACCGCCTGGCGGGAAAGGTCGACCTTCCCCGCATCATCGAGCGGCTCAAGGCGGAAAAGCTCGGGGTGCTGGAAAAGGCGGGTAAGGCCGGAGAGGCGGACGGAAGCGCCTGGGCTGGCCGTGCCCACTACTCGGAGCTCGTGCAGGCGATCGCTGAGTTCGAGGTGAATGGCAGCGCAGCCGGAGGAAAGGATGAGGCTTCCCTTCACTGGGAGGCCCATCCCCTGGCAGCTGGGATGGAAGGAAAGGAAGGCGGAGCAGCGCGCGAGGCCTACCGGGATGGATGGCGGAGGGGCGTGCGTGGACTGTGGGATCTTGTAAAGGATCAATTGACGGATGCGTGATCGGCGGGGGAAGTCATGAAGGGAAAAAACTGGGTACTTGGCCTTGATATCGGTTCGGTTGCGGTTGCCGCGGTAACCGTCGACGAGACGGGCACGGTGCGGGAGCGTTTCTACCGCCTGCATGGCGGGAGCGTCGCTGCAGCCCTCGAGGGCATCGATGCCGACATGGACCTGTCGAGGGTGGGAGCAGCAGCGTTGACGGGGCGCCCGCCAGCCGAGATTGCCGGCAATTCGAGCTACGATTCACAGGTGGCTGCGCTCGAATCGGTGGCTGCCCGCTATCCGGAGGCCGGGGCCCTCCTCCTTGTCGGCGGCGAAAAATACCTGTTGGCTCGCCTCTCCGAAGATGGAGACTACGAGGGCGGTCGCGGCAACTCGGGCTGCGCCGCAGGCACGGGCAGCTTCCTCGACCAACAGGCAGGCCGACTCGGCCTCCGCGATTCGGGGGAGCTTTCGGGTCTGGCTCTTTCCAATTCAGATGATCCCCCCCGCGTGGCTACTCGCTGCGCTGTCTTTGCCAAGACGGATCTGATCCACGCGCAACAGGAGGGGCGGTCGCTGCCTGCGATCAGCGACGGACTGTGCAGGGGGCTGGCACGCAACATCGTGGATGCCCTTTTCAAGGGAGAGGCTGTCCGCGAGCCGGTGGTTTTTACCGGTGGTGTCGCGCTGAACGGGGCGGTCGTGGAAGGCATCCGAAGGCTGACGGGTCTTGAAATCCTCGTCGACAGTGAAGCGGCCTGGCAGGGGGCGATCGGGGCGGCCCTCCTCTTTGGCCGCGAGGGGAAGAAGGGCGGCAACTTCACCACTGCGGTGGCCTTGAGGCACGAAATTCCCATCGAGCGGGCAGCCTTCCTGCCTCCGCTTGATCTCAGGCTGTCTTCCTATCCCGACTTCGCAGCCCATGAATGCTGGGTGGAACCCACGCGCGCCCGGGGCGGGCGGCCCGGCGGCGAGGTGGAGGTCGATCTCTACCTGCAACCTCCCTCCAGCTGTGAGCTGTTCTTGGGAGTCGACATCGGTTCGACCAGTACCAAGGCTGCCCTTGTCGATGCCGCGGGCCAGATGGTTGCTGGATTCTATACGAGGACCTCAGGCCGTCCGGTGGAGGCTTTTCAGGCCCTCTTCGAGGCCATGGAAAAGCTAGGTGAGCGCAAGGGCTTCGCGATCCGCGTCATCGGCTGCGCGACGACCGGCTCTGGCCGGAAGTTCGTGGGCGGAATAGCCGGCGCGGACCTGGTGCTGGACGAGATCAGTGCACATGCCCGCGCCGCCGTCGAGCTTGATCCATCTGTCGACACGATTATCGAGATCGGCGGCCAGGACTCGAAGTTCACGACGCTGAGCGAGGGGCGGGTAACCTCCTCGATCATGAACAATGTCTGCGCGGCTGGCACGGGCAGCTTTATCGAGGAACAGGCCCGGAAGCTCGGCGTCGAGGTGGGGGATTACGCTGGTCTCACCTGGGGCGTGCGCTCCCCCCGTGTCAGCGACCGCTGCACCGTCTTCATGGAGCGGGACATCAACCACCTCCTGGCGCAGGGTTGCACAGTCCCGGAGGTGCTGGCGGCGGCCCTCCACGCCGTGCGGGAAAACTACCTGCGCAAGGTCGCCTCGGAAAAGGCGATCGGCAAGGTCGTGTTTTTCCAGGGCGCTACCGCCAAGAACCGCTCCCTCGTCGCAGCCTTCGAGCAGAAGCTCGGGCGGCCCATCCTCGTGTCGCCCTACTGCCACCTGACCGGCGCCTACGGGGCAGCCCTCGCCCTGCGGGACGAGGGACTCGAGGCAAAAGCCACAATTACTACGATATTCCGGGGACTCGGACTGCATCGGGAGGAGTTGCCGGTCCGGTCGGAGGTCTGCGGGCTCTGCAACAACCACTGCAAGCTCTCGGTCGCCACAATCGGTGGATCTGAGTCGGCGGGTGGCGAGGAGGTCGCCTTCGGCTTCCTCTGCGGCCGGGACTACGGTACCAAGTCCTTTGTCGCGAAGAAGCCCAGTGTCGCGCGCCTTTCGACGCTGCGAAGGGGGGCAGAGGCAGCGGCTTTGAAGGCAATCACAGTTGGCTCAAATGGGATGCCTGCCCGCCCGCATCAGGCCGCGCGCGCCCCAGTCATCGGGCTGCCCGTGGCCTTGTCGCTGGTGGAGGATCTGGGCTTCTGGAAGCTCTTCTTCTCGACACTTGGCCTGGAGACACGCACGAGCGAAGGCCTCGCGGAGGCAGTGGGCAAGGGCAAGGAGCGCATGGGAGCGGAGTTCTGTGCCCCCCTGGCAGCCTTTCACGGCCATGCACTCTCCCTCCTGGATACTGTTGACTATGTCTTCATGCCCATCATGCTGGAAAAAAAGTCCGACAAGGCCGAGGGTGACCGCCACTTCTGCTATGCGACGCAGTTCACGCCGGCCATGGTCTCGCAGCTGGCCGACGGTGATCGATTCCTGATGCCCCTGGTGGAGTCGGATTACCTGAGCTTCCGGGTCAAGGAGGAGCTTCGCCGCTGCCTGGTCGAAAAGGCGGGAGTCCAGGTGACCTTCAACGAGGTCTCGGAGGCCTGGGACCGGGCGGAGGCCTTCCGCTCGGAGCGAGACAGCCGATTCAGGCACTTGTTCGCGACCAGGACCCGGGAGCCGGAGCGCGGGCGAAACGAAATCGACATAGTACTGATTGGAAGGCCCTACTCCGTCATTTCCCCCGGCATGAACAAGGGCATTCCGGACATCATGGCCGACCGGGGAATCCGGGTCTGGTTCCAGGACATGGTAGCGACCTTGCCTGATTCGGAATCGAAGATCCTCCCCCTTCTTCAGGAAATACCCTGGGAATACGGCAAGCGCATGCTGCGCGCTGCCGAGGCTGCCGCAGGGACCGAAAACCTCTACCCGACCCTCGTGACCTCCTTCAAGTGCGGCCCGGATTCCTTTGTCGTCGATGCCTTCAAGGCAGTCATGGAGGCCTATGGCAAGCCCTTTCTCGTACTCGAACTCGACGAGCACGACAGCGCGGTGGGCTACGAGACACGCATAGAAGCCGCGATCCGATCCTTCCGCAACCACCGCGAACGGAGCGCTTCTGCGGTCGGTGCCACTGGGGGCGAGCGCGATTTCTCGGCGGTAAACCCGAATTACTCCACGCAACTCAAGGGCAAGACCCTCCTCCTCCCCTGCTGGGACGACCTGGCGGCCCCCCTCCTGGTGGCCACGCTCCACGCCGCCGGGATACAGGCAATTGTGATGGATGAGACCGATGAGACCATCCGCGCGAGCCTGTCGACCAACAACGGCCAGTGCCTGCCCCTCAACGCCATCGCCGAATCCTATGCGGCCACTGTCCGGAGCCGCGGCCTCGATCCCGCAAGCTCGGCGCTCTGGATGGCCAAGATCAATTTCTCCTGCAACATCCCCCTCTACCCGCATCAGATAAAGAGGATCCTCGAGGGCATGGGCGGGGGCATGGAAAAAGCGGGGCTGTACACAGGTGAGCTGACCTTCGTGGAGATCTCCCCGCTGGCTGCCCTCGACGCCTACCTTTCCTACCTCTTTGCCGGACTCATCCGCCGCCTTGCATGCCGGATCAGGCCCTATGAAAAGGTTCCGGGAATGACTGACGCCATGGTCAGACGCGCCATCGAGATCCTCGTTCCTGTCTTCGAGGACCGAAGGAAGAACAAGGTCAGGGCTGCCGAGGAAATCGTAGCCCTCTTCGAGGCCATCCCCTTTGACAAGAAGCGGAGGAAAACCCTGGTCGGGCTCTTCGGCGATTTCTATGTGCGAGACAACCGGGTGATGAACCAGGACGTCATCCGCTTTATCGAGGCCAATGGCGGCGAGGTCATTTCGATGCCGTACAACCAGTACGCCAAGATGGTCGCTGGCACCTACTTCGCGCGCTGGATGAAAGAAGGCCGCTTTGCTCCCCTCCTGGGCTTCAACGCCCTCCTCGCGGCATCCAAGGTCCTGGAAAAGGCCTACTACAGATTGTTCGGACGCCTCCTGGAGGAAACAGATCCCAATTACGATGATCCCAGCGCCGCGATCCTGGCCCGCTATGGGGTGCTCGAGGAGAATTCCGGTGAGTCGGCCGAGAATCTCCTCAAGACCTGGTACATCAAGAAGCATTTCCCGGACATAGCCCTTTTCGTCCAGCTGAGTCCCGTGTTCTGCTGCGCCGGACTCGTTACCGAGGCGATGAACCAGCGGATCGAGGAGGTCACTGGCGTGCCCGTCCTTTCGCTGATCTACGACGGGACGGGCGGATCGAAGAACGAGGCCATCGCCCCCTATCTGCGCTATCCGAGGAAGGCGAGGGTTGAGCCGGAGCCAGAGCTCAAGCCAGCGGACCGGAGGATTGGATAAATCTCTGGTGGCACCCATTGCCTGAGTCACGGCGTGAAATGGTAGAAGCGCAGGGTGTTCTGAAACCTGGACAAGGCGGCGTGGAAGCCCTGTAGTTCGATCCTTACCCTGGGCCTCGGCTGGAAGCTCCACTATGCGCTAAGCTCGGGACATGGAACTGCGTCATCTCAGGTATTTTGTGGCCGTTGCCCGCAGGGGTAGCTTTGTAAAGGCGGCGGAGGCACTCAATATTTCCCAGCCTCCGCTGTCCAGGCAGATTCGGGAGCTGGAGAACGAGATCGGAACGGAGCTCCTCGACCGGAGCGGCAAGCGCAGCAGGATGACCCTGGCGGGCGAATACTTCCTGTCGGCCGCCGAGAGCATCCTGGAGGGCCTGGCTGCTTCCTGCCGCACCGCAAAGATCATCGGCGATTCCAGGACAGGCGATCTCAAGATCGGCTGCGTGACCTTTCTCCTCGAAACCGTCCTGCTCCCCCTGCTTGGAGAGTTCCGGGAAAATTTCCCCGGGACGAAACTCGACATCATGAGCATGTCCACCGAGGAGCAGCAGCGGGCACTGCGGGCAGGATCCATCGATGTCGGAATCGTTGGATCCTGGATGGACGATCCAGAGCTGGACTTTTCGATCCTCATTGACGAGTGTCTTTCGCTCGTCTTTCCGCCCGGGTATTGCCGGGGGAATGATATCGCTGCCTGCATGCGGCGCCTGTCCACTCTCCCCTTTGTCACCATGTCCTCGGCTGTCGCCCCTGGCTTGCGCAACTGGCTCGAGAAAGTCGGTGGGGAGTACGGCCACAGCCTCGAAGCCGGGCTCGAGTGCAATGACGCTTCGGTCATCATCAAGCTTGTGGCCTCTGGCCTTGGCTGGTCTATCGTCCCCATCTTCATGGTCCCCGATGCCGATCTTGGCGGGGTGGGTACCATCGAGCTGCCGCAGGGTATTTCTTTTGGACTCTGTCGGCGTCCTGCCCCTCTCTCATCCCAAGGCGAAGCCTTTTGCGAGCTGGCTCTCCACCACTTCGGGAAGGTATCAAAGAGCTAATAGGGCGCTGGGACGATACCTGTGAGGTATGACCATCAACAAAAAGAGTATTGGCCTTCCTGCTTGCTTCCTGTCAGATTCTGGAGTAGCGAGATCGAAGTTGCCGAGCAGAAGGCTGTGCTGTTCTCCTGCCGCAGGGTAGCCACAGGTCGAAGCCAGCAGCATCCTTGCCCCTGAGGCCGCCGAATCCTTCCCGGCGTTGAACTGGCCTCCGGGCGCGACTATCGCCCAGCATTAATAAAACACTGCCGGAAAGGGGTTGCCTCCTCCCCTCTCCGGCTTCTTTTTTTTGGGATCGGCTTACTTGCCATCCCTGGAAGGATCCCTTTGTGTATCATCGAGCGCTTGAGGATGGCAGGTGCCACATAGCCCTGGGCCCCTCCGACCGGCGTCATTGACGTCCCTCCTACGCAGTGGTAGGGTAACTTTTCATAAGCCTTGGGGTCGCGGACATCGAGCGAGGGAATCCACATCCGAGCGGGTATACGATGAAAATAGCCTGGATAACGAGAGCCGCAGCCTACACCGGCGGGGCTGAGCGCCATATCGCCGATGTCGTCTCGCTGCTCGCCGAGCGTGGAGCGTCGAACTATCTGCTGTATGAGCTGGACGCCCCGATGGATTCAGCCTTCGTCTCCCTCTTTTCCGGAGCCTTCCCGCAGGTCGAGCTGGCTCGTCAGCTTGAGTTCCTCGCACCCGACGTGATCTATGTTCACCAGGTCTCCGGCCGGCGGACCCTCGAGGTTCTCGCCGATACCGGCATCCCCTCGCTGCGCTTTTTCCATGACCACGCCCCCTTCTGCCTCCACGTCCACAAATACACGACTATCGGGCACCGCAGTTGCTCCCGCGTGCTGGGGCCCTACTGCAGCTTTCCCTGTCTCGGGCCTGTCAACAGGCGGAGCGGCTTCCCCCCGGTCTCGCTCCGGACCTTAGGGGCTGCGAGGGCTGAACTCCGGGCCAACATGCGCCTGAACGCCTGCGCCGTCGGTTCGGTCCACATGAAGGATCACTTGGTGGCCCATGGCTTCCCTCCAGCCGCCGTGCGGGTCTTGCCCATGTTCACGAAGCTGCCTGACCAGGATCCGCCTGTCGAGAGGGAGCGCGGACTCCTCCTCTTTGTCGGTGCCCTCCTCCGGGGCAAGGGCCTTGATGTCCTCCTGTCGGCGCTCGCGAGGCTCGGTCCGGAATGTCGCCTCAGGGTCGCCGGATCGGGGCATCAGGAGGGCATGTTCAGGGAGCAGGCTGCGCGCCTGGGAGTGGCCGAGAGGGTCGAGTTCCTCGGGCGGATCGGTCGGTCGGAGCTGGACACCCAGTACCGGGCAGCTTCCTGCGTCGTCGTACCCTCGCGCGAGCCCGAAACCTTCGGCCTTGTGGGCCTCGAAGCCTTCCGTCACGCAACACCTGTGGTGGCCTCGCGGGTGGGAGGCATCGGCGATTGGCTCCTGGAAGGCAAGACCGGCTATGGTTTTCCCTCGGGAGACGCGGAAGGATTGGCCGCTGTCCTACGCCGGCTGCTCGACGATCCCGTGGCTGCCCTCGCTACGGGCAGGGCCGGGAGGGAGCTTCTCCTGGCCTGCTTTACCCCCGAACGCCATGCCACCGCCCTCATGGACCTTCTCGGCATTGTGATCCGGTCAAGGGGTCAGTCATGATGCGCTTCGGACGCTTCACGCAAAGGGGCGGGGATGCGGTCGAGGCCCAAATCCGGAATGTGGTTGTCGAGGGCGGGGAGATTGCCCGTTCGATCCTTCCCCCTGGTTCCTTCCGCTGCCTCGTCCTCATGGGCGGCTATGGCCGGGGCGAGGGCGGGGTCGAGGTGACCGGCGGTCAGGAGCGACCCCACAACAACCTCGACTTCCTCCTTGTCACCACGGGTCCCTGGAAGCGCAGGACCGAAGAGCTCAGGAAGTCGCTGGGCGAGGCTCTCAGGCCCCTGGCTGAGCGCGCGGGCATCGGCATCGATGTTGGAGCCACCTCGGACGCTGCCCTCCTGCGCGCCCCCTGCCGGGTCATGTGGTACGACGTGCGCTTCGGCCACCAGACCATCCTCGGCGACCAGGGCTTTCTGCCCTCCCTCGGGCGTTTCACGGCCGACCGCATCCTCTCCGACGACATCCGCGACCTCCTGGTCAACCGCGGCACCCTCCTTGTCATCAACGACGCGGTGGCTGCCCTGCCGACACCCGATCCCGCAGCCTGGAAGGCCCTTGTGCGCCACGCCGTCAAGGCGATCCTGGGTTACGGGGACGCACTCCTTTACTGGCGTGGCGCCTACCACTGGAGCTATGCAGAGCGCCAGCGCAGAATGGCGGCGCGGGACGACGTGGGCGAGGATTTCAGGAAGCTCTACGATGCTGCCATGGAATTCCGCTTCCGCCCCGACTACGCAGAATGGGAGGGCCGGGACCTCAAAGCCTGGCTCGGCGGGATCCGGAAGGCGGTTGAACCCGTGCACCTCGATGTCGAGGGTCTTCGCTGCGGGATGAGGGGGCAGGGATGGAAGGCCTATCCTGCTGCCGCCCTGTCCAAGGGGCTCGCCGACGGGCTCAGGAGTCCCCGGGAGGCGGCTCGGCGCGCCAAGGCCCTCCTCCGCTCGCGGGGATCCCTCTCTTCGGCCGGCTTCGGCCTCGCACCCTCGCTGCTGCCGATGCGAGACCTCCTTGGCATTGTCTTCCCGGTGATCGCCTACGACCTGGCCGAGCCGGAGTTCCGTACCCTTGCCCGCGCCGTCGTGGGGGGGGCCGAGGATCCGGAGGGCCTGCGCCTGGCCTTTCTCCGGGCCTGGGGTGTCCACGGGGACCCTAATTTCGAGGCCGCGGCACGGAAGCTCGGCATCGAGCTCCGGGGAGGCCGCGCATGATCTGCCTGACCGGCGACCTCCACCACATGAGCCTCAAGACCGGCAACCAGAAGCACAGTGACATCTCCGAGCTTAAGACCGCCGGGCTCTACCTGGACCTCCTCAGGAAGGCGGGGGTCAAGGTGACCTTCTTCGTGTCGGGGCTCTGCTTCGTGGAGGAGTGGGAGGACCTGAAGCCCATCGTGGAGGATCCCCTGGTCGAGGTAGGCGGCCACAACTACGACTGCTTCAAGCCCGAACTCTGGCACCGCGCCTGCAAGAAGCTCCTGGGCAGCTACAACGGGCCGAAGTGGTACCAGTCCCTCGACGCGCGGCGCACGATCCGGGCAGCCCGTGCGCGTAGCGGCAAGACCATCACCGTGTGGCGCAACCACATGTACATGCACGGCCCGAACACGGAGACGGTCCTCGCCGGCAATGGCGTGGTCCTCGTGTCCGACGGGGTCAGGAAGGACGCCGTGGGTCCGGTCCGGGATCCCCGGGGGATCTGGTCCTTCCCGATCAACGTCATCCCCGACCATGAGCACATCTACCACGCCGAGCGTACCGTCGAGTGGGTCGCCTGGTGGCAGAAAAGGTACAATTGGACGGATGATTTCGGGCCACAGTCCTATCCCGTCTCGGAGTGGGCCGACCTCGTGCTGGCAAGGCTCAGGGAGAACGAGGGGCGGGGAGTGGTCTCGAACGTCATCATCCACCCCATCACCATGTACCTGGCCGACCGCTTCGCGAGCGCGCAGAGGATCATCGACTACCTGGCCACCCGCGAGTGCATCCACATCTCGGAGACCCTGCCATGACGGTCCCGGAGGGCGGGACTGCGGTTCCGCGCTGTACCGTCATCCTGCGCTGCAAGAACTCGGAGCGCGAGATCGGCATTGCCCTCACGGCCCTCTTTTCCCAGGATTTCAGGGATTTCGAGCTCCTTGTCATTGACTCGGGCTCCACCGACCACACCCTGGAGATCGTCGCCGCCTGGCCCCACCGCCTCATCAGGATCGCCCCCGGGGACTACGTGCCTGGCAGGGTCCTCAACCGCGGCGCCTCCGAGAACGCCTCCCCCGTCTGCGTCTTCCTCAATTCAGATTGCGTGCTCCTGTCTCCGGGCTCCCTGGGGAGCCTGGTGGGCGCCTTCGACGACCCGGCTGTCATGGCAGCCTTCGCACGGCAGGTTGCCCGCCCCGAGGCCTGGCCCTGGGTGCGCCGCGAGTACCGCGAGAGCTTTCCCGAGGCCGGGAAGGCGGCGCCCTGGATTGAGCTCTCCCTTCCCTTTGCCGCCATGCGCCGCTCCGCCTGGGAGGAGCAGCCCTTCTACGACGAGGCCTGGGGCTCCGAGGACACCGCCTGGGGTCATCGAGCCAGGGAGAGGGGCTGGGGCATCGCCTATGTGCCTGGGGCTCTCGTGATGCACAGCCACAACTACACCCTCACGCAGCTCTTCGGCCGCCGCTTCATCGAGGGCGAGGCAGACAGTTTCATCTACGGCAAGGTGGACCGACCCTTCCAGCTGGCCAGGCGCGCGATCGGCAACATCCTTCGCGACTGGGCCGCCGATGTCCGGGAGGGGAGGCTTGCCGACATCCCCGTCGCCCCGCTCCGGCGAATAGTCGATGCGCGAGCCTATCTCAAGGGTGCCCGGCATGGCCGGCGGCGTCGCGAGACCGGCGAGGCCGACATCAGCCACGGCCAGAAGACGGTCCTCGACCGTCACGTCTCCAAGAGGTGAAAAGCATGGGAACCCTGTCGCTCTTTGTGTTCATCGACGCCTTCGGCTGGGAGCTCGTGCGGAACCGCTCCTTCCTCGAGCCCGAGGCGCGCATCAAGAAGCCCCTCGAAACGGTCTTTGGCTACAGCTGCACCTGCGACCCCACGATCATCACCGGGGTACCGCCGCGCGAGCACGGCCATTTCTCCTTCTTCGCTTACGACCCGGTCAAGTCGCCCTTCCGGCCTCTCCAGGCCCTGCGCGTGCTGCCCCGGAGCGTCGTGGACAGGGGCAGGGTCCGGAACAAGATTTCCCAATTTGTACAGAAGGCCTACGGATATACCGGCTACTTCCAGCTCTATGCCGTGCCCTTCAAGTACATCCACCTCTTCGACTACACCGAGAAGCGGGACATCTACCTTGAGGGCGGCATCAACGGCGGCCAGCCGAGCGTCTTCGTCCTCCTCGACAAGGCGGGCATCCCGTACTTCCGTTCCGACTGGCGCAAGGGAGAGAAGGAGGCTGTGGCCGACCTCAGTGCCGCCCTCGCAGGAGGCCGACCCCGCCTGGCCTACCTCTACCTCGCCAAAATGGACGCCCTCCTCCACGCCAAGGGAACCCAGGCAGCTGAGGTCGGGGCGATGATCGACAGCTACCAGGACACGCTGCGCTCTGTCCTCGCGGATGCACGGAAGTCCTATGACGAGGTGCGGCTCTTTGTCTTCTCCGACCATGGAATGACCGACATCGTCCGCTCGAGCCCCCTCATGGCGGCGATCGAGGCCACTGGCCTCGTCTTCGGCAAGGACTACGCCGCCGTCTACGATTCGACCATGGCACGGTTCTGGTTCCTGACCGAGGGCTCGCGGGCCACGATCGAGGCGATCCTGGGGAAGAGCAAGGACGGACGCATCCTCGACAGCGCGACCCTCCACGACTGGGGAATCGATTTCGCCGATCGCAGGTACGGTGAGCTCTTCTTTCTCCTCCATCCCGGCGTCCTCCTCTGCCCGAGCTTCATGGGAACAAAGCCGCTGGCCGGCATGCACGGCTACGATCCCGGCTCTCCTGGGTCGCGCGCCTCCTTCATATCGACGGCCGAGCTGGACCATCCGCCGGAAAAGCTTGCCGACCTCTTTTCCCTCATGAAACGCGAGAGCGGCCTCGGAAGCTGAGGGGGCGGCCTTGTGCGACATTTGACTTCCCCGCCGCATTCGGCCCATAGATGCCGACAAAGGGAGTGAGCCACTAGCGACCCGTTTCCATCCCTTTTGAAAGAGAATCAGACAGGATGACAGGATAGACAGGATTTACAGGAAGGGAGCCAGAAGCGCCAGGAAGGAATCCTCCGTTCTCTTCCCTCTTCCCCCTTTCCTACCCTCTTCTCCTGTCCCTCCTGCTCATCCTGTCTACCAAAGAACAGCTCGAAGGCACAGGGGGAATCGCCCTTGCTGCTGAACTCGCCCGAGCATCAGGGCTCACGAAGCTGCGTTTTCCGGTCCGCACGTGGAGCGGCGCGCTCCTGAGCATGTTCGGACTGCTGGTCATGGGCAGAAGCGCCTACGAAGACATCGCTACGTACCGAAAGGATGAGTTGTTCCGGTCGGCCTTCGGACTCGAGTATGTTCCAGCCCGCGAAACGCTCCGCATCTATCTCGGACGCATGGCACGGAAGATCCATGGCATCATCGCCATGCTGTTCGGCTGCAACACCGCCGTGCTGAAACGGGCGGCCATCACGCCGATCGACATTGAGGGCTACATGCTCGACTGCGAGCTCAGGCCAGGCACACAGCATAGCCAGAAGGGAACGCCGGAGTTCCTTGCGCGGAACTTCCAGATGATCAGGGAATTGTGACTATCACATCCCGTCCTGTTCCGGCTCGACAGCGGTAACGACACCTTCGACACGCTCCGCTTCATCGGCCAGCGTGCGCTTGCGGAAAACTACGTCGCTGCGGCATTTGCGGCCAAGGGCTATCCCCTGTTCTATTGGGAATCCAAGAGCATCGCCGAGGTCGACTTCGTGCTGCAAAAGGGGCCGACGGTAATTCCGGTGGAAGTGAAGGCCGGCGTCCACAGCCGCTCAAGGAGTCTCAACCAATTCATCCAGCTCTATGAGCCGCCCTATCGCATCCGCCTCTCGGGCAAGAATTTCGGCTTCGGGAACAAGGTCAAAGCGGTGCCTCTCTACGCGGCGTTTTGCGTTTAGGCGACGCGCGGTCTCGTCGCTTGACTTGCTTGGAGTCGAAAGAATCTGCTGAGTCACTCGGCACTGAAGCCCTCGGTGGGTCGAAATGCGAGGCTTGAGTTCCGGGCTCGCCGCATCCTTGCGGCGTAAAAAAAGCCGCCCGGTTTCCCGGACGGCCATCATGAAACTGATGATCCTGGTACTTACTTCCTCACGCTATAGAAAGCCTTCCTGCCAGCATACTCGGCAAAGCCTTCCATCTCGTCCTCGATGCGCATCAGCTGGTTGTACTTGCAGATGCGGTCGGTGCGGGACATGGAACCGGTCTTGATCTGGCCGGTCTCGCGGCCGACGACGAGGTCGGCGATGAAGGAGTCCTCGGTCTCGCCGGAGCGGTGGGAGACGATGGCGGTGTAGGCGGCGCGCTTGGCCATGTCGATGGCCTCGATGGTCTCGGTGACGGTGCCGATCTGGTTGACCTTGATGAGGAT
>JBMOIK010000013.1:0-26801 GCA_049317365.1 Rectinemataceae bacterium
GTTCGCCCGCCTCAAGAGCCTCCTGACAATATTCGCTTCGGCCTGGCTTTTCGCGACACATTGCGTATATCTATGCTTTTATTTCATCAATCATCCTGCATCCTCCGCTGCCGCCCCCTATCCGCAGCTCATCGCATGGTTCTTGTGGTTCACCCTGGTCTCCCTCGGACTTGGCCTCGCTGCCCGCTTCGAGCACGACACGCAGATGCGATTCCTCAAGGGGCACATTTCGCGGCTTCTCGACGCGAGGCTCGGGGAGGGGGGGGACGAGCGTGTCCAGCTGCTTTACTTCGACGATGTCGGCGAGTTCGCCGCCCTCTTCAACCGCTTCATGGACAAGTTCCGCGCCCTCATCGACGAGATCGTCGCCTCGGCGCTCGTCCTTTCCGACGCGGTCCAGGACCTCTCGACCAGCATGAAGGAGGTTTCGTCAACCTCCAACATGCAGGCCGCCGCGGTGAAGGAGGTGGTCTCGACGATGGAGGATTCGAATACCATCACCCAGTCGATAGGCAAGTCCATACCGGAGGTGGCGCGCATCGCCGTGAAGACGCGCGAGAACGTCGACACCGGCCAGGGCATCGTCACCGAGATGGCGGGGAAGATGAACGAGATCCGCAAGAAGAACACGGATACGATCTCGGGAATCCGCTCCCTCACCGACAAGATCCGCGCCATCTGGGAGATCGTGGACATCATCAACGCCATCGTCGAGTAGACCCGCATAATTGCCTTCAATGCCGCGCTTGAGGCGTCGACCGCCGGAGAGGCCGGGAAGAATTTCCGGATTGTGGCCGGGGAGATCAAGCTGCTCGCCGATTCCACCAACCAGTCCACAACCGAGATCCAGTCGCGGATCACGGAGATCCAGAAGGCGGCCAACAGCCTCATCGTCGTTTCGGAAGAAGGCACCGAGCGGATCCGCCAGGGCTACGAGCTGTCCGACAACCTGAGCTCGATCTTTTCGGAGATCCTCGATTCCGCTGAGGTCTCCGCGACATCCTCCGAATCCATCGGCCATTCCATTCGGCAGCAGGCGGGAGCCTTCGAGCAGACCCTCCTGACACTGAAGGAAATATCCAGGGGCATCGACAACCTCGTCCTGACCCAGCAGCAGACCTCGCGGACCGCCGAAGCCCTCAACAGCATGGCGGGCAAGCTCAGGTCCCAGGCCAGCCAGTTCGCGGTCGGAGCGGGTCCCGGGCAGAAGGACGACCGGATCGGCGAAGTAGCCATAAGCGAAGGGGTCGGCCATGTCGGCTGAGGACATTGTCAGGGCCATCGAGGGGATGCCCGGACAGGATATCCAGGAGGAATCGGCAGCTGGGGAATCCCTGCGCTTTTTCATCTTCTCGGTGGGCGACGCGTATTTCGCCTTGCCTCCCGAAAGTGTACGGGAGATCGTCTCTGATCTCGAGATCTTCCCCCTTCCTGCATGCCCGCCTTACATACCTGGCCTGATCAATTGTCACGGCACCCCCCACACCGTCTTTTCCCTGATGGTCCTGTTCAAGAACGAGCGCGATACTCCCGCACAGTTTCTCGTGCTCAACCTTCCCGATGACCATGTGGCTTTCGGTTGTACCGAGGCGATCGAGATCGCGACCATAGCCGCAGCGTCGATTTCGACCTTCCCCGAGGGGGACGCAGGCTCCAGGCACTTCACTGGCCTCTTTCCATTCAGCGGCCAGCGCGTTCCCGTCCTTTCGGTGCCCGAGATCCTGAAGCAGCTGGAGCTCGATCTTGGGTGACGAGGCAGCGGTTTTCCGGATGGACCTGGGTACCTTCGACCTCCTCCTTCCCGCCTCCGATTTCTGCGGACTGGCCGTCCTGCCTGGCTCCGGGGACATTCCCGCCAGAGCTGACTTCAAGGGCAGGAAGTATGAATTGCTGCTTCTTGATCCTGCGCTGGAGGGGCTCTTCGGGCTTGAGCCCTGCGCGGCGGGATCGGAGGCCGTAGCCTTCCTGGCTGCGGGGCGGGACGAGTCTCCACGGGCCTTCGTATCGCGTCGGGCCTTCGAGATAGGGGCCGTTCCGCTCCGGGATTTCCGGCTGCCTCCGAGCGGACTCAAGGCGAGCCTCGCGCGTCGCGGTCTCCTGGCCTTTCGCTTTGGCAGGGGCCCGAGATTCCAGATCCTCCTCGATCCAGGAGCGCTCACATCCGGAGTGCGAGGGGAGAAGGGGGCGGGATCATGAGGGTGCTCATAGCGGACGACTCCATCCTGATACGCAATGTCGTACAGGAGATCCTGGCAACTGACTCTTCCATCACATTGGTGGGCATTGCGACCAACGGAGAGGAGGCTGTCGACCGCGCCCTCTCCCTCGATCCCGATATCGTCATCATGGACATCGACATGCCCATCATGGACGGACTGGAGGCGACCGCGAGGATCATCGCGGCCTCCCCCATCCCGATCATCGTCTTCACCCACAACACCGATCCTGGCCTGCCTTTTCGGGCCATCGAGAAGGGGGCGGTGGATTTTCTCCTCAAGCCCGATTTTGCGGCCTTAAACCGCCCGGATTACGTGAGCGGTTTCATCGCACGGCTCAAGGCCCTGTCGTCGAAGCACCAAAGACGGCGCGTCACGTCGGGCGGGACGGTCAGGATGAAAAGCCAGTCTCCATCGCGGCCGGCGACGCCTTCGCAGGCGGCGCCTTCGCAGGCGGCGCCTTCGCAGGCGGCGATGCAGACGGAATTCCCGGCCATCCTTCCCCGATCATCGATTGTCGTAGTTGGCGCTTCCACGGGAGGGCCCCAGGCCGTATCGGCCTTCCTGTCCTCGCTGCCGAAGCCCTTTCCCCTTCCGATCGCCCTGGTGCAGCACATCGAGACCGGTTTCGATGGAGGCTATGCCGACTGGCTCGCCGAGGAAACCGGCCATCCGGTCGTCCTCGCGCGGGACGGGGATGCCCTCAGGCCCGGCACCGTCCATGTCGGCCCGACGGATTTCCATATGCTCATAGCCGAAAAGGGCATAACACTGAACGATGATGTCAAGGTACAGAACCAGAAACCTTCGGTCGATGTCCTGTTCCGCTCCGCGGCAGCCTGTCGCGGGAGGGGCGTCCTCGCGGTGCTGCTCACGGGCATGGGAGCCGACGGCGCGGAGGGCTGCGTCGAAGTCCGCTCCCGCGGCGGCTTCACGGTCGTCCAGGACGAAGCGAGCTCACTCATCTTCGGCATGCCGCGCGCCGCGATCGCCCGTGGCGCGGCTTCCATCGTGCTTTCCCTGGACAGGATCGGCCCCTTCGTCGCGACAGTCGCCCGGCAGGTCCCATGAGCGATTCCGACCACAGCGTCATCGCGGAACTCGCCGGGTGGATAGAGGACGAGACGGGCAACCGCTTCCCGGAGACCCATGGCGGAACAATCCTAAAGGCGGCCGAGACCCGCTGTCGGGAGCTCGGAGTGGATCACGCGGAACTCCGCAGCCGTCTTTCCTCCGATGAGGAAGTCCGGAAGGGCTTCCTCGATGGCGTCATGATCGGCGAGACCTATTTCTTCCGCGATTCGCGACAGTTCAACATACTTATGTCCTTCGTCCTTCCCGCCCTCATGGCCGAGAGGCGCCCCCTCCAGCTCTGGTCGGCGACCTGTGCTTCCGGCGAAGAAGCCATCTCGCTGGTTGCTGTGGTCGAAGGCGCAGCGAAAGGGGCTTCAGCGCCGGTCGACTATCGTGTGCTGGCCACGGACATCAACGAGGGCTCCCTCTCCCGCCTCCGCGCCGGCAGCTACGGCATGGGTTCCTTCCGCGAGGACGGCAGGGAGCAGCACCTCTTGCTCGAAGGCCTGGGTCAATGGGTCGGGCTGGAGTGGCAGGCCTCTCCCGCCTGCCTCGAGCGCATCACGACACGCAGGCTCAACCTCCTGTCCGGAGCGCTCCCGCCTCCCGATTCGATGGATGTGATTTTTTGCAGGAATACCCTTCTCTACATGAAACCCGACAGGAAGCAGCAGGCGCTCGACAGGCTGGTCTCGACCCTCAGGCCTGGAGGCTTTCTTTTTCTCGCCTCGCCTGAGGTTCCGATGATACGGCATCCGGGCTTGGAGACGATCGAGTGCGGCGGCGGTTTTTATTTCCGGAAGGTCTGTAGTCCACCGAGTGCGAAGGATCGCCCTCTAGTGCGCCCTGGCCGGATGCCTTCGCGGCCTGCATCCCTCGCCTCGGCCGAGATGGGGGCCCGCCATCGGCAGGCGCCCATCAAGCCGGTCGCAGGTCCGGGTCGGTCTCGCGACAGGAGCGCAGCGCGGCCTCCAGGCCTTGTCGATATCGGAAGGGGCCTGGCGCTTGCCTCATCGCGGGGTTTGGGCTCCCAGGCCGAGCGTGGGACAGCCCTCGAAACGGAGGCAGAGGAGCCGGCAGAGCGGGTTGCAGGCATAATTAGGTCCATCGTGGCCGCAATCCAGGCCAATGGCTTCGACAAGGCCGAGGCCCTTCTTGGGGACTTCGATGAGCTGGCGGCAGAGAATCACGTCAGCCAATATCTCAGGGCCCTCTGCGCCAAGCACCGAGGCGACCTCGGTGCTGCCATCGAGCTCTGGGAGCGCGCCAGGCTCTTCGATCCGAAGTTCTGGCCCGCCCTCTTCCATGCAGGCCTCGCCTACAGCGGGGAGTGGCCTGACCGAGCCGGCAAGCTGCTCCGGGAATGCCTGGCAGCCATGGATTCCGACCCCGGCGGGGATGCCTTCACCATCCTTCTTGAGGGTTTTGACGCCCAGTACTACCGGCGCATGGCCGCGAGACTCCTCTCGCGCCTGGGCCAGGACTGAAAGGACCCAGGAGACCGCATGGCAATCTCGAAGGAAAAATTCCTCAGGGCCTTTCTCGATGAACTCCGCGAGAACCTCCTCTCGGCGGAGAACCAGGTAATCCTGCTCAAGAACGATCCAGGCAATGTCGACGCCCTCTCGGAATTATTGCGCATGCTTCACACCATCAAAGGCTCCACGCGGATGCTCCAGTTCAAGGAGATGGAGAGCCTCGTCCACGGCGCGGAGACTGTCTGCAAGGGAGTCAGGGACGGGCGCTACTCCGTTGATGCCCGCATCGCACGTTTCTTTTTCCTCGTCGCGGACCGCCTGAGATCGGCGGCCGATTCCGTAGAAGGAGGGGGGGAGGGCTCGATCGCCGATCTCGAGCTTCTCCTGGAGGCCTGCGAGAGGCTCGGCGCGAATGAGGCATTTGATCTCTCCCTCGTCTCCATGGACAGTTCTTCGTCGCCTGAGCCGGCTCCCCCCGATCCTTCCGGCGAAGCGAAGGCCTCGCCCTCCTCGGTCCCCCACGCGCCGTCGAAGATCCGGGAAAGCGCCATCGAGGGGGAGCCCAGATCGGCGCAATTGGAAGCATCGATCCGGGTCGACTCCGGTACCATCGACCGTTCGATCAATCTCGTGAATACCCTCACGATACGCCAGCTCAGGATGCGGTCGACATCGGGGATCCTCGAATCCCTTGAAAAGCGCCTGACGCTGGCATATCGCTCTAGCGGGGACCTCAAATCCCTGCGCAAGGAATTGTCGCAGGTTACCCGTTCCGTCCGCGGCTATCGAAGCCAGATCGCCGAGCAGGTCTTTGAGATCGAACAGGGGACACAGGAACTCCGGGACTCGGTCATGGGCATGCGGATGCTCCCCCTCTCCACCATCCTCGAGCGCTTTCCGCGCATGGTCGAGGAGACAGCGACGTCCCTCGGAAAGGACGTCGGAATCTCCATCGGTGGCGATTCGGTCCGTGTGGACAGGACCGTTCTCGCCAAGCTCTCCGATCCCCTGATCCACCTGGTCCGCAATGCCATCGACCATGGCATCGAAGGGGCCGAGGATCGGGCCCGGGCGGGGAAGCCGGCGCGCGGCACTGTGCGCATCGAATGCAGGACCGAGGGCTCGCGCATATCGGTGACGGTCTCCGACGACGGTTCGGGGCTCGACTACGCCGCCATCAGGGCCAAGGCACTCAGGGTCTGGCCGGAGGACAGCCAGGCAATCGAGCGCATGGGCAACGAGGATCTCGTGCGCCTCCTGTTCCGGCCGGGTTTCACCACAAAATCAGCGGCCACCGCGCTTTCGGGGCGAGGCGTCGGACTCGACATAGTCAAGACGAACATAGAATCTGCGCGCGGGCAGGTCCTCCTCGAGTCGATCCCGGGTTCAGGATGCGTCTTCACCCTCCTTGTGCCGGTGTCGGCCTCGACCATGGACGGGATGTTCGTCCTGTGTTCGGGAAGGAAATACTTCGTGCCAGCCTCTTCCATCGCACGGACAATGCTGGCTGACACCGAGGACCTCTTCCTGGTGCGGGAAAAGGAAATGCTCACGGTCGACAGCGCCAACATCACCGTCACGGAGCTCTCTGTCGGCATCCAGACCGAGCGCGTGGAACGCCGGTCGCGGAAGCTGCCCCTCCTCCTCGTGCGGGGACCCGCGGAGACGGTCGGCATCGTTGTGGACCGCATCCTGGGCTACGATTCCCTCGTCTACCAGGGCCTGCCGACCGGGCTGCGCGGCAACAGGATGCTTCTCGGGCTGGTCTTCGACGACGCCTTCAACATAGTACCGATACTGAACATGGGGGCCGTACTCGACGCCCTCCGCTCCGTCCGCTCCATGGATACGCATCGCAGGTTCTCGACCTCGAATCTGCAGCGGAAGGCCTCGATCCTCGTCGCCGACGACTCGACGAGCACCCGCGAGATACTCGTTTCGATGCTCGAGCTGGAAGGCTACGACGTGACCGGCGCGGTCGACGGCGTGGACGCCCTCAAGCGCCTGCAGGGCGGCAAGTTCAATCTCATCGTTTCCGACCTGAACATGCCCCGCATGGACGGGCTCAAGCTTCTCGAGAACGTCAGGGCTGACCCGGAACACCATGAGCTGCCGGTCATCATAGTTACGACAGTCGACGAGCCGGAGACAAGGAAGCGTGCGAAGGCCCTCGGGGCGAACCGCTACATCCTGAAGTCGAGTTTCGCCCAGGACGACCTGATCGCTGCGGTGAAGGAGCTCGTGGACCGCGAAGGGGCGGCTCGGGACCAGTCGGTCCGCGCCGGTGAGTCCCCGTGAACGGGAACACGGTCCTCCTGGTCGATGACTCGAAGCTGATCGCGGGCATGGTCGGAGAGGCCCTCGAGGAAGCGGGTTTCGAGCTTCTGCTCGCCGGTGACGGCTACGAGGCGATCGAGGCCTGCTACCGGCTGGTGCCCGACATTGTGGTCATGGACATCGACATGCCCCTCCTGAAGGGCTACCAGGCCAGCCGGCTCCTGAAGACGCGGCGCGGCGTCCGCGACATACCCGTCATAATGCATACATCAAATTCCGACGACAAGGATCGCTTCTGGTCCTACAACTCAGGGGCCTGCGCCTTCGTGGTCAAGGACTTCGAGAACATCGGCCCCCTCATCGAGACGGTACGAAAGCACATCGCCCACGATGAGCCGGACCTGAAGGCCATTGCCGAGGACGCCAAGGGCCTCACGCGCGAGGCCATCGCCTCCGCGCTGGCTGACCACCTCGACAAGGCCCTCTTCCGTTCCACCGTCATCAACCAGCTCTCGGACGCCGGCAAAAGCATCGCATCCCTCGCGGGTACGGCGCGGCGTGTCCTGGAACTCTCCGACCTGGCCTCCGAAAGACAGGTCGCGGCAATTGTGATCAAATCTGGCCGTGAGATCCTTTCCTTTGTCTTTCCTTCGCTGCGCGTGAACAAGGAGATGGCAGAGGATTTCCTCGCCGTCGCGATGGCGGATTTCCAGAATCTCTTTCCTCGCGAGAAACTCACCGTGGCCGACACCGTCTATTTCAACATCGATTCACGGGCCGGCTGGACCAAGGTCAGCCTCGAGAAGGACAGGCTCAGTTCCTACCTCAAGACCCCGCTGGCAGGAGCCTCCGGCGAGGTCATCGGGAGTCTTCACCTCGCGCACTTCCAGAACAACCATTTCTCGGCATCCATCGAGGAGGACGTGGCGCATTTCGCGGCAACGGCCGGCATACTCATTCACAATTCATTGTTATATGGGCAGGTTGCAACGATGGAGGAGGAGATCAGGAGCGTGTTCTCCAAGTTCGTCCCCAGGGAGATCATCAATGACCTGGTCGCCCGCAAGTCGCGCACCTCGATGCTGGCTGGCCAGAAACGAGAGCTGGCGATCCTCTTTTCCGACATCCGCTCCTTCACGACCCTTTCGGAATCCAACCCGCCCGAGGATGTCGTTTCCTTCCTCAACCGCTATCTCGAGACCATGTGCGAGCATATCGCCAGGCATGGAGGTACGGTGGACAAATTCATCGGGGATGCCGTGCTTGCAGTATTCGGCGCACCGACAAGCTGGCCCGACAATGCCCTCCGCGCGATCCGGACCGCCCTTGCGATGTCCAGGGCCCTCAAGACCTTCGATACGAAGAACATCAACCTGCCGCCAGGCGGCTTCGAGATAGGCATCGGCATCCATCTGGGAGAGGCCATAGTCGGTACGATCGGTTCCTCGACGAAATTCGACTACACTGTCATCGGCGACACGGTCAACCTGGCTTCGCGCCTCGAAGGATTGACCAAGCACTACCGGACGAGGATCATCGCCTCCGAAAGCGTCTTGCGCGAGATCAGGGCCCAGCGGCAGGACGCACAGGGCATCGAGTTCAGGGAGATCGAAGAGGTCGTGGTCATGGGCAAGGCGAAGCCCACCCTCCTGTATTCGGTCACGGATGACCTGGAGCGGCTCTTCGACGAGAACGAAGCCAGCCTGTACAAGAAAGGGCTTTCAATGTACCGGCTCCGGAACTGGAAGACGGCGACCGACTACTTCGGCGAAGTGCTCAGGACAAAACCCGACGATCCGATCAGCGGCATGTACTTCGAGCGCTGCAGGAAATTCCAGGATTCGCCCCCACCGGAGTCCTGGGACCTCGTCGAAAGACACCTCACCAAATAGCCCGCTCGGCCTTGCCGGCGGACAGCGCACGATGCCAGGGCTGGCCTGCCGGCTGCGCGGGAGGGATGGCTCCTAGGGGCGTCCTTGGGGATTGCCAGGGTGGGGGGCATTGCCTGGCATTCCAGGCATTCCTCCGGCGGGCATACCCTGCGGGGGCATGCCACCGGGCTGCTTCCCGGGCCTGGGCCTTTCACCGGGCGGAACCTTGGCATTCTCCGTCTGCCCCTCTCCTGCCTGGGTTGCGGATGCCTTTCCCTCGGTCGGGCTCGCTTCTCCGTCCTTGTCCGCCACCTTGGCCTTTGGCCTGGGTCCCACTGAGTCTATGAGGCTGGCCACGGCCTGTTCCGGAGTCGCGTTGCGCGACACGAGGTTGGCCCAGGAGCTTTTGACGGAGGAGAGCCGTGAGTCAGCGATCGGACCTGCGGCCAAGGCACGTATTAGGGAGCGCCGCGACTGGCCTTCGATATTGACTCCGACGAGGGAGGAGAGGACTGCCACCGCCCGGCCGGGTACCTCAGCCTTCTTTCCCTTCTTCGAGAGGGCCCCATCGAGGGCCGCCCCGAAATCCTCGACAGAAAACCCCGAGCGGAGTGTGATGTCGAGCTGCGAAAACAGCCTGGCCGAATCCGCAGCGGCAGTCGGGAGAAGCCCTCGCTCCTTCAGAAGCGTCGCCGCCTGGGAGAGCCCCTTGGCCTCCTCCGTCAGGATGGACAGGAGGCGGTCAGCGGGGACGCCCTTGCGCGCGCCCTCGGCCAGGCGGTCGGCGAGGGGGTGGTCGGTCAGGATCTCGGAGCGCGTAGCCGTGGCGAGCGCGAGGAGCCCCGAGCGCACCGACGAGTAGGCGGAGGCCTCGGGGGCGCGCGCGAACCAGGCTTCCACGTCCTGGGCGGCCAGGGCAGCGGGGAGGGCGACCGAGAGGGCGGCAGCAAGGAAGGGCGTGTAACGCAAAGTGATCATAACTGCACCTTCACAGCCTGAGCAGGCTGTTGGTCCCGCCAAAGCCGTCGTTTACTGCCTCGGAGGCCTGGGGATCGGATACCCAGTACTTGCCGTCAACGAGAAAATTGTACGTGTACATATGGCCCTGGGGGAGGGTGATCTTGATTTCCCAGGGCTGGTCGGCTGCGGAGCGTGTCATCACCGCCTGGCCGGGCTTCCATCCATTGAAGTCCCCGACGAGGGACACGGCTGTGGCTTCGGGATAGGCGAGGGTGAACTGCACGCTCACCCTGTCTGAGCCGCTTCCTCCGCTCCGGCCAAGTGTGATGCCGAGTCCGAGGCCGACGACGAGGATGGCTGCGGCCGAGACCAGGCTGAGGATTTTTCCTCGACCGCCACCCCTGCGCGAAGAGAGCAGCGCGAAGGCCAGGTCCCGATCCGCGGAGGCCCCGTCGTCCGTGGCGGTTGCCCGGTCGGCGCCGATGAACTCTACAGCCCCTGCGTCCCGTGCCATGAAGGGCAGGATGGCCCCGAAACGCCGGGAGCAGTCCTCGCAGCCAGCCAGGTGTTCCCTGAAGGTCTCGAAGCTGGAGGAAGCGACCTCCCCTTCGGATTCCCAGGCATCGACGAGCGATGCCACTGCGGCGCAATCCATCATGATAGGTTACTCCTCGAGAGGCCCGTTGGTTGCGTTTTTTCGAGCAATTCCCGAAGCTGCTTCCGCGCGCGGAAAAGCCGCGACTTGACAGCTTCCTCCCCGATCCCGAGGGCTGCCGAGGTTTCCGCGACGGAGAGGCCGCCAAAGTAAAACAGCTCGACAGGGGAGCGCAGCTCACGCTTGAGCGTGGCGACAGCCTGGCGCAGCTCTTCGAAGCGAAGACGGTCGGCCACCTCTTCGGCGGGATCTGCGGGCGGCAGGGCTGCCAGCTCCCTGCCTGCGGCCTCGGTCTTGCGCCGGGCAAAGCCCTGGAAGCGGAATTCGCTGCGGACACGATTTGCAGCGATCGCGAAGAGCCAGGCCGAGAAGCTTTTGCCCCTCTGGAAGCCCGGAAGGGCAGTCCAGACCCTGACCAGGACGTCCTGGGCCGCGTCGCGCGCCTCATCCTCCGACCCAAGCCGGGAGCGGCAGAAGGAGAGGAGCCGGCCCTCGTAGGCAGCGACAATGTGGCGAAAGGCGCCGGCATCGCCGGCGAGGACCCGGTCGATGGCTTGTTCAAGGGAAACTTCAGCACCCATCGGAGGCACTGTACGCGATAGGCGGAAGCTTATCCAAGCCGCTTTCGCTGACGGCGGGCGTGGCCCAGAGGCGGCGCCTGCGTGGCTGGCTGGCAGCATGCGTGGCTGGCTGGCAGCATGCGTGGACTGCGGGCAACATGCGTGGGTGCTTACAGCCAGGCTGGAGGCTCGTCAGGGGTAAGTATCAGCCGCAGGCGATCTCCTAGGTGCTTCGCCACTGCATCGAAGGGCCGTGTTTCCTCCTCCCGCTTGCCCTCCGAAAGTTCCGAAATCGCCTGGATGTAGGCGTCGGGCGTAACGAAGTCAATCTCGCCCGAGGGTCCGGACCAATACTGGGGATCGATGCCCTTCCGGAGGAGACCGACCAGGAGGGCGTTCTCCCAAAGCTTACCGTAGTCCCGGTCGCGCTGGAGGAAGCTCCGGTAATAGCCTGGGTCGATGAGGTAGGCTTTTCGAGTTCCAGCAGGGCTGGCAGCGTTGGCGAGGGTTCGGATAACGTGGGCGTCTTCGAGGTGGTGGACGATGGCATAGAGGCCGTCTTTGCCTGCGCGGAGTCCCTGACTCTTGAAGTCGTTGAACCAGCGGTTGACCGAGTATTCCTTGGTAAAGGACGCTACCAGGCGCGCGAGCACCCGCTCGACCATCGCTGCATCGCGGAGACCATGGCGCTCGACGACATCACGGAAAACCATGACCTTTATATAAGAATCGAGGATGGCACGTTTTGTTTCGCTTCCTGCCGCGAGGACGACCTCGGGAAAGCCTCCCCAGACGAGGTATTCATCGAGGAGTCTCCGGCGCAGTGCCCGCTCTTCTGATGACGGATCCGCCCGGAAGCTCGCGGCCTTGAAGCGCAGGAACTCGGAAAAGGAGAGGGGAAAGAGCGTATAGCATAGAAGCTTTCCACGCAGGGAGGGCGCAAGGTCCTGGGTGAACACCGAGGCATTGGAGCCGGTGACGTAGACACGATGGCCCTTGTTTTGCAGGTGCCTGATGCCAGCCTCGAAACCAGGCACTTCCTGGATTTCATCGAGGAGGAAAAGGCTGTCCGCCCTCGGATCGAGCTCCGACGCGGCTACCGCCAGCTCTTCAAAGTCCTCCGCCCGGAAATCCTGGAGGCTCAGGTCGGAGAAATCGAGGAGGACACAGCGCTCAGGAGCCAGGGCAAGTTCTTCTCTGACCTGGAATAATCTAAAGGTTTTCCCAGCCCGGCGGGTACCGAGAATGGCTACAGCCTTGTCGCTGGCCTTGAGAAAGTCGTGGTCCATCCTGAGATCTCGCCTGACTCCGGACGTGGAAGCGAGTCGATCCTGTCCATCTCGAATAGCGCGCTTGATTTTTTCCCTGTCCATGAGGATACAATATCACATTATGTCATTATTAAAAAGGACATAATAACATTATATTTCCTTCTATGGAAGGACATATCATCAGCCCTCCCTGTCCCCAAAGAGCCAGGTCGAGAGATAGCGTTCGCCGTTGTCGGGGAGCATCACCACGATGAGCTTGCCCGCGCTTAGGGGGCGGCGGGCGACTTCGAGGGCTGCCCAGAGGGAGGCGCCACCGGAAATGCCGACCAGGAGGCCCTCACCCCGGGCGACGGCGCGCGCAGTGGAGGCTGCATCCTCTTCGCGAACCCTCACGATGTCGTCGATCAGAGCCCGGTCGAGGACGGCGGGAACAAAGCCCGCGCCAATGCCCTGGATCCTGTGCGGACCCGGTGGGCCTCCCGAGAGGAGGGGCGAACCCTCGGGCTCTACGGCGATAGCCAGAAGGCCTGGCCTCTTGGGCTTCAGCGCCTGTGCAATGCCCGTTATCGTGCCGCCCGTGCCGACGCCAGAGACGAGGATATCGACCGATCCGTCGGTGTCGCGCCAGATCTCCTCGGCGCTGCCACTTCTGTGCGCTGCCGGGTTGGCGGGATTTTCGAACTGCAGGGGCATGAAGGCTCCAGGTGTAGCTGCAGCTATCTCCCGAGCCCTGTCTATCGCAGCCTGCATGCCCCCGGAGCCTGCCGTAAGGACGAGCTGGGCTCCGTAGGCCTCAAGGAGCCTGCGCCTGTCGATGCTCACTGTCTCGGGCATTGTGAGGATGAGTCGGTAGCGCTTTGCCGCTGCTGCGCCCGCCAGCGCCACGCCTGAGTTCCCGCTCGTGGGCTCGATGATGACCGAGCCCCGCTTGAGGAGGCCACGGGACTCGGCGTCGGCGATCATGGCGATCGCGATGCGGTCCTTTACGCTGCCGAAGGGATTGTGGCCCTCGAGCTTGGCGAGGATCGTGGCCGAGTGCGTCGGGGAGCCGAAGCGCAGCTTGACCAGCGGTGTATCACCGACAAGGTCGCAGACGCTCTCTGAGTAATTCATGCGTGCCTCCAGGGCGTGCAGTGATCAGGGACCCTGGATCGCGCTCATGCCCGCTGACTCGAAATCAGGAACAGCCCACGAGTTCACGCGCCCGGGCCATCGATGCTATCGCGCTGGCGGGGAGGCTGAGTTCAGCGGTCCAGGTCGCTCCGCTCTCGGCGATGTAGCCCAGCTTCGTAAGGAGCTCCGCAGTGAGGATACCACCGCCGGCCGCCCCTCGGATGGTGTTGTGCGACATTCCGAAAAAGCGCAGGTCGAGGAGGGGGCATTCGCGGATGCGTCCGACGGATACCGCCATGCCGCCCCCGGCGTCGCGGTCGCGGGCCGGCTGGGGTCGGTCGATTTCCTCACGGACGACGATGGGCTGGGCGGGTGCGGAGGGAAGGCCCATTTCCTGGGGGAGGGCCCGAAAGCCCTGGAAAATGCGCTTTACCTCCTCCATGGATGGCTTGGGCCCGGAAAAGCCCAGCGAAACTGCGGCTCCATGCCCATCGGTCACCGGCACCCTGTTGCAGCTCGCCGAGATCACAAGATTCGGTTCCAGGGTGATGCCCTCACCCTGGAGGCGGCCGAGAATGCGGAGCGGCTCACGCTCGGTCTTTTCTTCCTCGCCCCCGATGAGGGGGATGATGTTGTCAATAAGGTCGAGGGAGGGGACCCCGGGAAATCCGGCCCCGGAGGCGGCCTGGAAGGTTGTCACCATGATCCGGTTCACCGGAAAGCCAGCCTCGCGAAGGGCTTCCACCGGGGTGATCCAGCTCTGCAGGGAGCAGTTGGGCTTGACCGCGACGAGTCCGCTGCCAAAGCCGCGATTCCGCCGCTGCGTCTCGATGAGGGAGGCGTGGGCGTGGTTGATCTCGGGAATGATCATCGGCACATCCTCGGTCCAGCGGTGGGCTGAGGAATTGCTGACCACCGGATGGCCGGCAGCAGCCCAGGCGAGTTCTAGGGCTGCCACCTCGTCCTTGCCCATTTCGAGGCAGGAAAAGACAAGGCTGCAGCGACCCCTGGCTGCCCCGACGTCAGCAGCGTCGGCGATGACGAGATTGGCCACCTCTGGGGAGAGTGTGTCATGCATGCGCCAGCGCGCCGTCACCGCGTCACCGTAGCGCTTGCCTGCGCTGGCGGGCGAGGCCGCGACAAAGGCCACGCGATACCAGGGGTGCTTCGCAAGGAGGGAGATGTAACGCTGGCCCACCATGCCGGTGGCGCCAAGGATTCCAACGTCGATACGCATACAGGAACTGTAGCTATGCTCCATGGGGCGTGACAGCATGGAAAAGTGGAATTGGTCAAGGAAAATAGTAACTTAGGAGACAGTGCGCTGCTGGCAGCTTCTTGGCGGTTTGCCTGGTGAAAATGCGTTTTATTGGGCGATACGGACACTGTGCCCTAAGGCAGAATACAAGAGGCAGACAGGGTGGGGCGGCCATCGCGCCGGAGGGGAGGCCTTCCTCCTGCTCCCAGCAAGCGCCGGCATTCAAGTGATCGCGCCAGTCCCACGGGCGGGCTTCCATCTTCCCAGACTGTGTCGAACCGCAGGCTCCGTTCATTTCGTTTCAACGCTATAGGCCATACTCGGCGGCCAGCTCGGATATGGGCTTGGACTTCACCTTCCCTGACAGATAGTCCCCGTAGGCCTTTTCGGCAAGATAGACGTCCTACGTCCTCCAGGTCCTGGATGTAGGCCTCGATCGCTTCGCGGGCGCAGTATGTCTTTGTTCTTCCAGTGGTTTCGGTCGAATGCAATAGTTCCATTCTCCATGGAAGTCATGCCGTTTGAGGTTCACCGCGGCGAATTCCTCGGCACTGATCTTCTTTCCTGCCGGATACCTTCTTCGATCGAGCCTGCACGTGACCTTCAACCCCTTGGCGGTCGTCGTTCCGGCAATGAGGTTGACGATCGTCTCATAATCGCGGAGCGGCTCGCCCCTCCAGTTGGATGAGATGAACGAGAACAGTCGATGTGCCACCTTGTTCCATTTGCTGGTCCCTGGAGGGAAGTGGCAGACCGTGATCGGCAAGCCAATGAAATCCGCGAGTTTCTGTAGTTCCACCTTCCAGAGCCGAAGCCGATAGCCATTGCTCCCACCACCATCGGCGGTGATGAGCAAGGAGCGCGCCTTCGGATACAAACGCCTGCCTTCGAACTTCCACCAGCCCCTGACGGAGGCGACGGCAAAGGCTCCGCTGTCGTGATCTGTCCCGACATTCACAAACCCAGTGGTCCTGCCAAGATCATAGATGCCATAGGGAAAGGCCCGAGGGATGGAAGAATCGGGAAAATCGTGGCCGTTCACCTTCAGCGGCGTCTTCTCCGGGCGCCACTGGCGGCCTTTGTTCACATAGTTTCCGAGCATTTCCTTCTTCTTCGTGTCTACCGAAACCACGGGTTGGCCTTTGCCAAGCGCTGACTCCACCGTCTCATTGATGTGCAGGAATTGCGCATCCCGGTCAGGGTGATCGTTGCCCTCTTCCGTCTTCCGGTTGCCCTGAAGGCTGTAGTCCATGCCATGGAGCAACTGTGCGACCTTCTCGTGGCTGATGGGATGGTTTTGCTTTGCCAGCTCTTCGGCGAGAGTTCGAGTGCTTTTGCATGTCCAGCGGAGCGGGGACTCAGGATCTCCGCGGGTCAGGGGCTCGACCAGGTTTTCCAGAACGGTTGGCAATTCAGGATCCTGTTGCACAAGGCTGGGCCGTCCACCGCCTGAGCGCCGAATCCTTCCCGTGTCCAGTGGCTCGGAGTCGAGTTCTCCAAGTGCTTTCGTGATCGTCACCCGCGACAATCCACAGGCTTTGGAGACCTCGGACACTCCACCATAGCCGATCTGCCGTGCTTCGCTGGCAGCCATCAGCCTTTTGGAGCGCTCATCGAGATGGGGCCAGATGAGATCGAACTTCTGCTTCAAAACACCAGTGGTAGTCATGAGGACATAATACTGTCAAAACCCAGAGTTGTAAAGCTTGTTTATTGACAGCGCCTAATCGCCCTCCCCCCGTTCTCTCCGAACCCGCTACCCCCGCAGTCGCTTCACGATCGCCTTGAACTCAAGGTCATCCACCAGGCCCCGCTTTTCGTTGCCAAGCTTCTTGACCTCCTCGAGTATGAGCCCTGACAGCGCGTCATCGGCCTCGCCGAGGCCAAGTTCCCCGAGCTTGTAGCTGATGGAGAGCTTGCCGCTCTTCTTGCCCAGGACGACCCTGCCCTTCCGTCCGAGGATCTGGGGATGGGTGGCGAACATGGCCAGGGGTTTTTCGACCACGAGGTTGACGCCGATGCCCGATTCGCGGGTGAAATTCTCCTCGCCGACGACGGGCTTGTTGCGTGCAATCGGGATGCCGGAAATGCGCGAAACCAGATCAGAGAGGGCCGGGATGGCTGCGATGTTCCGCCCTGAGTCCTCGGCGTAGAGGATTTCGAGGGCCAGGATGAGCTCCTCGAGGGCTGCGTTGCCCGTCCGCTCGCCTAAGCCGTTCACGCAGGCGTGCACCACATCGGCGCCCGCTCCCACGGCGGCGAGTTCGGTGGCGACGGCCATGCCGAAGTCGTTGTGGGTGTGGATCTCCACGGGGAGCCGGGTGATGTCCTTGTATTTGCGGGTGAGCCAGGCTATGGCCTCCGGCGTCGCGCAACCCATGGTATCAACTATGCCGATCGAGTCCGGGGGCGATTCGCGCATGATGGCCGAAAGGAGGTTGTCGAGGTCCTCCTCGCGCGCGCGGGTGGAGTCGTAGGGAAAATAGACGGCGTAGAGGCCCTTGGAGCGGGCGTAGTTGATGATGGGGACGCTCTTCCGGAGCACGTCCTCCCAGGTCCACTTGAACTGGTGGACAAGCTTCGGATAGCCGATGGGCACTTCGATGACGACGCCCTGGGCGCCGCAGGCGAGGGCCTGGTCAATGTCCTCGGTCATGGCCCGCGCGAAGGTGAAGACCCTGGCCTTGAGGCCGAGCTTGGAGATTGCCACAATTGCGTCGAAGTCCTCGCGCGATACCGCAGGCATCCCCGCTTCGATGCGGTCCACTCCCACTGCGTCGAGGGCCTTCGCGATGGCGACCTTGTCCTCCTTGCGGAAGACCACACCGGGGGTCTGCTCGCCGTCTCGCAGGGTCGCGTCGTGGATGAGGACCTTTTTCGGCGGGAAGCGCGCAGCGAGCACCTCGGCCTTGAAATTGTAGGGACTCACCCACCAGGACTCGTCCTTGTGATGCTGCTCGCTCATTGGGGTACTCCTTTGACGTTATCGGTAGCTTAGCATGCGGGCTCTCGCCGCGTAGCTGGAAAAAAGGCCGCCCGGGGAAGTACCCGGGCGGCCTTAGCGGGCGGCTGCGAGGGGCGCCGCCTGCTGGAAGGCTTACTTGAGCCAGCCCTGCTCCACAAAGTACTTCCTGGCGCCGGGGTGGTAGGGAATGAGCATCTGGTCGTCGGGGAGGACGAGATCCCTGGTGAACTGCTTGAGGTTGACCGCAACAGCCTGGACGGTCGGGAGGTTCTCGTAGAGGGTCTTGGTCATCTTGTAGACCAAGGCGGCATCGAAGTCATCGCGGACGATGATGACGTCGGGGGGAGTGCCGACGGTGGGAACCGCGTCTTTCTGGTTCGGGTAGATGTTGGCTGGAATGTTGCGCCTCATGTAGGCCGGGTTGACCTTCTTGAGGTTGGCGAGGGCCTGGTCGGTGATCGGAACGATAAAGGTCTTGTTGTCGAGCATGAGTTCGGTCATTCCGGAGGCACCCATGGCCAGGCCAAGAATGGCGCCGTCGACCTGGTCGTCCTGGAGCATTTCCACGCCCTGGGTGTACTCGACGAAGCTGACCTTCATGTCCTTGTAGGTAAGGCCGTAGGCCGCGAGGGTCTCGCGGGCATCGACTTCACCACCGGAACCGACGGGGCCGACCGCGATGCGCTTGCCCTTGAAATCGGAGACGGACTTGATGCCGCTCGACTTGCGGGCGACGACCTGGAAGAGGTCGGCAAAGAGGCCGCCGGTGATGGCCCTGATCCAGGGCATCTTCTCCGGGTAGGGTGCGATGCCGTTCGTGGCGCGCATGGCCTCAAGGGAGCGGCACTGTGCGACATCGGCGTCCCTCGTCCTGAGGAGGTCGATGTTGTGGGGGCTGCCGTTGGTGGCAATTGCGACAGCCTTGATGCCAGGGATGTTCTGGTTCCAGAGCTGGCACATTGCGATGCCCGTTGGGTAATTGGTGCCGCTGACGCCTGCGGTTCCCATGGTGAGGTGTTTCACCTGGGCGCCGGCCGTAACCGCGAGCACGAGGGCCATCGCCGCTATGGCGACGAGCCTGATCGACTTCTTCATTGTCGGCCTCCTGTAGCCTTGCACTTCAGACTTCTATCGTTTGTCAGGCACAGTCGTAAGACCTTGCCATGACGCCGATCCAGATTCAGGGCCAGGTCGGCGGGGGCCCGACGGTGGCGATACACACTTCAACCAGCGGCGGCAGGCGCCGCGCCGCCCTTGGCCCTCTTCAGCAAGAGGATCACGCCGATGCCCAGGGCAGCGAGGGCGAAGCCGATCGCTGCCGTCGTAAGGCCGGGAGCGATGAGGAGGATGGCTGCCGCGAAGAACACAGGGCGGAGCCAGATGGGGAAGACGATGAGGAAGTAGCCTTCCACCGAGACGGCGAGAAGCCATATGCCAGCGAGTCCGAAGATGACCGACCGGAAGACATCCAGGGCGTGGGCTCCATTGAGGACAAGGTTGCCGGCGGCATCGGGACCCATGAGGAGCATCCCGGGCTGGTAGATGAAGAAGAAGGGCACGATGAAACCGGCGAGGGCAAGCCTGAAGGCCATCCAGCCGACCTTGTCGGTGTTGGCGTTGGCGATGCCCGCCGCTACATAGGCAGCCAGGGCGATGGGAGGCGACACCGTGGAGAGGCAGGAGTAGTAGAAGACGAAGAAGTGCGCCTGGAAGGGTGAGAGGCCCACCTTGATGAGGATGGGCGCGCAGATCGAGGCAGTTATGACATAGCAGGCGCTCGTCGGAAGGCCGAGGCCCAGGATGATGGCTACCACCATTGTCAGTACAAGGACAATCATCATGTTGCCACCGGAGACTGCGACGATCGAGTCTGCGAGGATGATGCCCAGGCCTGTCATCGAGAAGGCCGCGATCATGAAGCCGGCTGCTGCCATGGAGATGCCGATGGCGAGGCTCGAGCGGGCTGCGGTCGTCGCGACCGTCTTGGCCTCCTTGATGCCGATCCGCGTCTCCTTCCTTATCCAGGAAAGGATGATGGTGAGGCAGACGGAGAAGAAAGCCGAGTAGAGGGCCGTGCGTCCCTGCATCATGAGATAGACGAGGACGATCATCGGGATGATCATCTGCCCGTAGCGCATGACCGTGCGCTTGACGTCAGGCATCTCTTCCTTGGACAGGCCCTTGAGCCGCAGGCGCCGGGCACGGAGGTCGACCTGGAAGAAGACCGAACCGAAGAAGAAGAGGGCCGGGATGACGGCGGCCGCCGCGATCGTGAGGTAGGGAATGCCAAGATACTCGGCCATGATAAAGGCCGCCGAACCCATGATCGGGGGCATGATCTGGCCGCCCGTGGAGGCAGCCGCCTCGACCGCTCCGGCGAAGACCGGCGGATAGCCGATCTTCTTCATCAGGGGAATCGTGAAGGATCCGACCGTCGCGACATTGGAGGCAGCCGAGCCCGAGATCATGCCCACAAGGGCGCTGCCGACCACCGATACCTTGGCAGGTCCGCCGACCATGCGGCCGCCTGCACCCATGGCCAGGTCATTGAAGAGCTTGCCGAGGCCGCTCTTGTCGAGGATGGCCGCGAGGATGACAAATATGATGAGGTAGGTAGCGGAAACGTTGAGGGGCATGCCGTAGATGCCGTCGCCGCCGAGGTACATGGCCTGGATGATGCGCTGCACGGAGGTTCCGCGGTGCGAGAAGACACCTGGCATCCAGGGGCCTGCCCACATGTAGATCAGGCAGATGATGGAGATCCAGAGCATCTGTCCGCCGACCGTGCGCCTGGTCGCCTCGAGGACCAGTACCATGGTGATCGAACCGATGATGTAGTCGCTCAGGTTGGGAATGCCGCTCCGGAGGAGGTAGGAGTCGCGGTTGATGACCGTATAGACCGCACAGACAGCGGAAATGAAGAACAGGGCGATGTCAAGATTGCTCGGTCGGGCCCGGGGCGATTTCTTGTTTGCGGGGAAATAGAGGAAGGTGAGCGCCAGAAGGAAGCCAAGGTGGATCGCGTTGTGCTTCATGACCTCGGGCATACCCATTCCGGCAGTGACCAGGTGATAGCCGATGAAAAGGACAGAAAGCACCATGATGGCGGTGGGCCACCACGAATCAAATTTTTTGCGATAGTTGTATTCTGCCTCTGTGTCTTCGAGCATTTCGTCGGTATCCCCGACAACCACTGGTGTTTTTTTGAGCTTGTCGCTTTTAGCGCTCACGATTCCCCCTCGAACTGGACAGCTGTGATCCGCCAGGGCGGACCGGATCTTTATTGGCGGAGAGTAGCCAGGTCACTCGCCAGGGTCGATTCCCGACTGGCGAAGCCAATCAGCATATATCCTATATGATCGATCCTAGCACGTGATTCCTCAGCGCACAAGGAAAATAGTACGCAGGGGCCGTGTTTGCATCAGGAGGAGAGGGCGCTCATTGCGCGCCGCTCCCCATTGAGCAAATGGGAATACACAAGATCTCTGATCCTCATCGGATCGCGGGCCCTGAGGGCTTCAATGATGGCCAGGTGCTCATGGATGACATCCTGTATTACCTGCTCGTGCATGGAATTGGATGCCTCGGGGAAATAGCGTATCCGCGTGGACATCTTGTGGACCCGCCGGATCGTGTCCACCAGGAAACTGTTTGAAAGATGGCAGAAAAGCATCTCGTGGAGGTGCGTATCACAGGCTATATAGAGGTCTCTGTCGAAGGGCTTTGCCTGAAGGCTCTCGATCTCCCTCTGGATTTCCTCGATTTCCGAGTCCGGAATCAATGCCACGCTCTGGACCGCAGCGTAGGGCTCGAGGAGTTTCCGCATTTCCCAGTTGTTGCGGATGTTCTCTTCAGATATATCTGTTACAGCTGCGCCCTTGTTGGGGACGAGGGTGACGAGGCCGTCAGCCTCAAGGCGGACGAGGGCTTCCCTTACGGGAGTAGCACTTACACCGTATTCCTCAGCCAGGCGGTCTATCTGGAGCACGGAGTTGGGTCCGTAGCTGTTGTTTAAAATCAAGTCGTGCAGGGCCTCGTACATCTGCTCCCGCATGGAAAGGGTGACGATCTTCTTCGGTATGGCCACTAGCTCCCTCATTTATCCGTCGATCCTATAGGAAATATCCTTGGGCCCAGACTATAGCATGGATCCTCAGAATCGCAAGGAAAGCTTGTCAGCCGGCGGCGGATTTGGCAATTTAGCTTGCTTCTCCCGGAATTCAGTGTTAATAATATAGGATATAGGATGTGGGATATATCCTGTCCCTGGGCCGAAAGGAATTGAGGTAGCACATGATGACAATTGCCGATCAGCTGATCAAAAGACTTCGTGAGCAAGGCGTTCGACAGGTATTCGGCGTACCCAGTGGCTCCTGGCTCTATTATATGGAAGCCATGCGCAAGGAAGGCATCGACTTTGTGCTCGTCAGCAACGAGGCCAGCGCCAGTTTCATGGCCGATGTCTCGTGGAGGCTTACCGGAATCCCCGGGGTCTGCTATGGCACGGTCGGTCCTGGGGCAAGCAACCTGAGCACGGGCGTCATCGGGGCCCTCCTTGACCGCTCATCGGTCATCGCCCTGAGCAGCGAGCCGCCCGAGAAACTGATAGGCCGCACCGTCCAGATGGCCATCGACCAGCAATCCTTTTTCCGTCCCATCACCAAGTGGACGACGCGGCTGTCCGCCGAGCGGATCGACCAACAGCTGGCCCATGGCTTTCGGGTTGCCGTCGCCGAGGTACCCGGCCCCGTCCACTTAGGCCTTCCCGAGGACCTCGGGAGCAAGCCGGCTCCCAGCCCACGTTCCTACCAGGTCATGCCGGTCATCAAGGCGGGAACCATCGACCCTGCCGACCCCATCCTCCTCGAGCGCATGGAAGGGCTGTTCAGCGCGGCCACACGTCCCCTCCTCGCCCTCGGCATCTCGGCTGTCCGTTCCAGATCGGGAGCCCTTGTCGCAAAGATCGCCGAAAAGCACCGGATTCCTGTGGTGCTCACGCCCATGGCCAAGGGCCTTCTTTCCGAGGATCATCCCTGGTATGCGGGGGTCCTCTTCCATGCCTTGAGCGACCGCGTGGCCGAAACGAACCGACAGGCTGACCTCGTGGTCTCGGTCGGCTACGACCCAGTTGAGTTCAACTTCGAGGACTGGATGCCCGAAGTGCCCCTTATCCACCTCGACACGACAGAGGCCGACATCGACCGCGCTGTATATAAGGATGTCTGCGATGTGGTGGGGAACATCTCCGTCTCCCTGGAGCGACTGGCCAGCCTCGCCCCGATAGCCTCAACCTGGGACCAGGCCGCCCTGGCTGCCCGCACCGCAGCCATGTTCAAGGCCATGGAACCAGCGCCTGGGAGCTTCGGCCCCTGCGCAGCCCTGGCGATCCTCCGCGAAGTCCTGCCTGCCGACGGCATCATGGCCTGCGATGTCGGCGCCCACACCCACCTCATCGGGCAGATGTGGCGGACCCCGGAGCCGGGACTCCAGCTTATGACCAATGGCTGCTCGTCCATGGGTTTCGGCGTGCCGGCAGCCATTGCCGCCAAGCTCTGCAGGCCCGACAAGAAGGTCGCCTGCGTAACCGGTGACGGCTCCTTCCTCATGATGGCCGGCGAGATGTCCCTCGCGAGGCGCCGGAACCTGCCCGTGGTCTTCATCGTACTTGCTGACCAGTCGCTGGAACTGATCAGGCTCAAGCAGGAAAAGAAGGGCTTTCCCGAATACATGACCGCCCTGTACGGGGATGAGTGTCCGACGGCCGAGTTTGTCTTTGGTGTCCCGGTCGTCCGTGCCGATGACGCTGATCAGTACCGGGCCGCCCTGGTCAAGGCCTTTGCGACCGAGGGACCGGTCATCGTGGAGGCTCACATCGACGCCTCCGAGTATGCCCAGCTCATCCAGAGGAAGCACAAGTAGGCATTCCGCGCGAGTTGGCAGCTGTGCCACACTGCGCCCATGATTGGAAGCTCGTACAGCAGGGCCTTGCGAGGCAAGCCCGCACATTCCGCAAGGCCGTAACGCCAGGAGGTTCATGATGGAACAGAAGGATTACACGGGTCAGTACAAGGCCGAGGCCATGATGGCCACACGGCTCCAGGAAGTGCCCTTTTCCGGAATCCGCAAGGTCCTGGACGCGGTCACCGCGCTCAAGGCGAAAAACGTGGACGTCATCGAGTGGCAGATCGGCCGCACCGACTTCGACACGCCCGAGCACATCAAGAAGGCTGCCTCCGAAGCCCTGATGAAGGGCCTCGTCCACTACGCGCCCAACCTCGGCATTCCCTCCCTGCGCAAGGCCATCGGCGCCCGGACCACTCTCGACAACGGTGTCGCCGTCGACGGAGAGAAGCAGTCAATTGTGATGGCTGGCGCCAACGAGGGCATCCTCGTGGCGATGATGGCCTTCGTGAACCCCGGCGACGAGGTCCTCATCGGCGATCCGAACTGGCACCACTACAAGTCCATCACCTCCCTGATGGGTGGTGTGCCGGTCATCGTGCCGACCACCGAAAAGGACGGCTTTGTCCTTGACCCGGACGAGGTGGCCCGCCGGATCACGCCGAAGACCAAGATGCTCTGTGTCACCTCCCCCGGCAACCCCACCGGCTGCGCGCAGAGCGCCGAGAGCATGAAGGCGCTGGCCGCCCTCGCCATCAAGCACAACCTCGTCGTGCTCGCCGACGAGATCTACGCCCGCATCTGGTACGGACAGGGCGCGACCGCTCCGAGCATCTACTCCCTTCCCGGCATGGCCGAGCGGACCATCATCATCAACGGCTTCACCAAGACCTACGCGATGGACGGCTGGCGCCTGGGCTGGACCGTCGCCTCCGAGGAAAATACCCGTGCAATGCTGAAGGTCCGCCAGTACACGACAGTCTGCGTCAACACCTTCATCCAGCACGGCGCCGCCGTCGCCCTGACAGCCGACCAGAAGCCCGTGGACGACATGATCGCGGAATTCGCCAAGAGGCGGCAGATCATGCTGAAGGGCCTGCGCTCCATTGCCGGGGTGACGGTTCCCGAGCCGCTGGGTGCCTTCTACGTCTTCCCGAACATGTCCACCTTCGGCCTTTCTTCCATGGAGCTTTCCGACTACCTCATCGAAAAGCATTCAATTGCGACGGTAGGTGGCAGCGTCTTCGGGGCGGCAGGAGAGGGGCACCTGCGGATGGCCTACTCCTGCTCGACCGCCGACTGCGAGCGGGGCATCGAAAGGCTCAAGGCCGCCCTCGCGGCCCTCAAGAAGTAAGTTGGAGACGGGGACAGAACCATGAAACAGTATCGCGTGGCGGTTGTCGGCGCCCTCGGCGCAGTGGGCCAGGAAATGATCAAGACCCTCGAGCAGCGGAACTTCCCTGTTTCGGAGCTCGTGCCCCTCGACATTGCGTCGAAGGCCGGCTTCATGGTCGATTTCAGGGGGGCGAAGGTCGCGGTGCGGGCCGCGGAAAAAGGCGCCTTCGCCGGCCTGGACTTCGCGCTCTTTTCCGCCGGCTCCGAGGCCAGCCTCGAGCTTGCCCCACTTGCGGCCGAAGAAGGCGTAATTGTAATAGATAATTCAGCCGCCTGGCGCATGGACCCCGCGGTGCCCCTGGTCGTGCCCGAGGTCAACCCCCAGGCCCTCGACGGACACAGGGGCATCATAGCCAACCCCAACTGCTCGACCATCCAGATGCTGGTAGCCTGCAAACCCATCCACGATGCCTTCACGATAAAGCGCATTGTAGTGTCGACCTACCAGGCTGTCTCGGGCACCGGCGCCCCCGCCATCGAAGAGATGAAAGCCCAGGCAGCAGCCTTCGTAAAAGGCGAGAAGATCACTGCCAGCGTCTACCCCCGCCAGATCCTCTTCAACGCCCTCCCCCACATCGACGTCTTCCTCGACAACGGCTACACGAAGGAAGAGATGAAGATGGTCCACGAGACGCACAAGATCCTCGACCCGAATATTGCAGTAAGCCCCACCGCCGTGCGCGTGCCCGTCTTCCGCGGCCACTCCGAGTCGGTCAACGTGGAAACGGAAAGACCCTTCACCCTGGCAGCCGTCCGGGCCCTCCTCGAAAAGGCTCCCGGCGTCACGGTGATGGACGACCCCTCCAGGGGCATCTACCCGACGGCCCTCGACGCGGAGGGCCAGGACGCCACCTTCGTAGGCCGGCTCCGCCTGGACCCGACCGTCCCCCATGGCTTGTCAATGTGGGTCGTCTCGGATAACCTCCGGAAAGGCGCGGCCCTGAACGCCGTCCAGATCGCGGAGACCCTCATCGCGAGGGGATTCAAAAGAAAGGTCTAATTAAGATGGCCCTCATCGTACAGAAATTCGGTGGCACCTCGGTCGCGGATCCCCGGGCCCGCGCCTGCATCGTCGGCAAGCTCCGCGCTGCGCGCGCGCGCGGCGACAGGGTCGTCCTTGTCGTCTCGGCCATGGGCAGGCGGGGCGCCCCCTACGCCACCGATACCCTCCTCGAGCTCCTGCGCGAGACGGGAGGCGATGCCGATCCCGCCATCAGCGACCTCCTCGTCTCCACCGGCGAGGTCATCTCGGCCTGCATCCTTTCAGCCCTCCTCAGGAAGGAGGGCATTCCCTCGATTCCGATGACCGCATACACCGCAGGCATCGAGACCGAGGGCCCGGCAGGCGATGCGACTCCCATCGCCGTGGATTCTGTCGCCATCCGCGCCACGCTCGACAAGGGACTCGTGCCTGTGATCACCGGCTTCCAGGGCCTCGACAGCGAGGGGGGCATCGTCACCCTCGGGCGGGGTGGCAGCGACACGAGTGCCGTTGCGGTGGGCATCGCCCTCGGCGCAGACTTCATCGACATCTACACCGATGTACCCGGCGTGGCCAAGGCCGACCCCCGTGTCGCCAAGGACGCCCCCTACATGGACTTCATCGACTATGGCTCGATGTTCAGGCTTGCCACCCACGGTGCACGGGTCCTCCACGACCGCTCTGCGCTGCTTGCGGAAAAGGGACAGGCCCTGCTCCGCGTGCGCTCCACCTTCGACGAGGGGGAGGGGACACTGATAGGCCCCGAGGGTACGGGGAAGGTACCGGACTTCGTAGGCCTCGGGTCGGTGACCCTGCCTGACGGTA